>JAPLBU010000318.1:0-1435 GCA_026392575.1 Actinomycetota bacterium
CAGCGCGGCAACCACCGCGACCGCGACGATGCGCTGATTGCGGCGTCGGCGGTCGGCGCCCTCGACGCGTCGTGCCTGCTGACGCTCGTACTTGGCGCGGGCGATCTCGCGCTGGCGCTTGCTGCCGGACATGGGGTTCCCTTCGACGTTACGGCCCCGTGAGTCTATGCGCCGTCGGTCTGGGCCCGACGGCGCGGCCGATAGGCTGACGACCTCACTGCGACCGAGGGGCTTTCGTGCTGATTGCCGGCTTTCCCGCGGGCTCCTGGGGGACGAACTGCTACGTCCTCGCCACGGGCCCGGGTGAGCCGTGCCTGATCATCGATCCCGGGCAGCAGTCGATCGACGGTGTGCACGAGATCCTGCGGGAGCACCGGCTGGCGCCCGCTGCCGTGCTGCTCACCCATGGCCACATCGACCATGTGTGGTCGGTTGCGCCGTTGTCGTCCGAGTTCGGCATTCCGGCCCTCATCCATGTCGACGACCGCTACCGCCTGGTCGATCCGGCGGGAACGAGCATCGGGGCGGCCCGTGACCAGCTCATGGCCATGACGAAGAACTCCCTCGAGCTGACCGAGCCGGATGATGTCCGGCTGCTCACCGACGAGCAGAACCTCGACCTTGTCGGCATCCCGATGGTCGTCCGACATGCACCGGGCCATACAGAGGGATCCGTTGTCTTCTGCCTCGACGAGGTGATGTTCAGCGGTGACGTCCTGTTCGCGGGCTCGATCGGGCGCACCGATCTTCCCGGCGGCGACCACGAGGCGATGCTTGCGTCGCTGCGCCGCGTCATCCTGCCCGCGCCCGATGACCTGGTGGTGTTGCCCGGGCACGGGCCGCAGTCGACTATCGGGCAGGAGCGCGCGACCAACCCGTACCTCGTATCCCTCCTCGACGATGCGAATGTCCCGCGCAACCCGAAGGGGATGTAGCGATGGCCAAGGTCACCAAGCTCTCTGGCTTCCCCGAGTGGCTGCCGGCTGGTCGCATTGCCGAGCAGGTGGTCCTCGATACCGCTCGCCGCGTGTTCGAGCTGCATGGCTTCGCATCGATCGAGACACGTTCGGTGGAGCCCCTTGAGCAGATGCTCCGCAAGGGCGAGATCGACAAGGAGGTCTACCTCCTGCGGCGGCTGCAGGCTGTCGAAGGTGAGGCCGACCCCGGGCTTGGCCTGCACTTCGACCTCACGGTTCCGTTCGCCCGCTACGTGCTCGAGAACGCCGGGCATCTGGAGTTCCCGTTCCGTCGCTACCAGATCCAGAAGGTGTGGAGGGGTGAACGCCCGCAGGAGGGGCGGTTCCGGGAGTTCACGCAGGCAGACATCGACGTGGTCGACCGCGACACCCTCGCCTTCCATCACGATGCCGAGATGGCCGTCGTCATGGCGACGCTGCTGGCCGAACTGCCGATTCCCCGCGCCGTCGTCCAGGTC
>JAPLBU010000318.1:1440-2232 GCA_026392575.1 Actinomycetota bacterium
ACCGCAAGCTTGCCGAGGGCTTCTTCATCGGCGTGGGCGCGACCGACACGGCCGCGGTCCTTCGCAATGTCGACAAGCTCGACAAGATCGGTGCGACCAAGGTCGCTGACCTCCTCGTCACCGATGCTGGGCTGACGCCTGAAGCGGCCCAGGCCTGCCTGCAGATGGCGTCGATCCGCACCGCCGATACGTCCTTTGTTGAGCAGGTGAGGGCACTGGGTGTGCGCAACGAGCTCCTCGAGGAGGGGCTCGATGAACTCGCCCGGGTGGTCTCGGCGGCGAACGCGGTTGTTCCCGGGGCCGTGGTTGCCGACCTGAAGATCGCCCGTGGGCTGGACTACTACACCGGGACGGTCTACGAGACACAGCTCGTCGGCCACGAGAACGTCGGCTCGATCGCCTCGGGCGGTCGTTACGACTCGCTCGCCTCGGATGGCCGACAGACATACCCGGGTGTGGGCATTTCACTGGGCGTCACCCGGCTGGTGTCGGTGCTGCTCGGACGCGATCTGGTGACGGTGTCACGGTCCGTACCGTCAGCGGTGCTTGTCGCGGTCACCGACGAGGAACAGCGTGCCGCAAGCGAGTCGGTGGCGGCGGCGCTGCGCGGTCGAGGAATCCCATGCGAGGTTGCGCCGAAGGCCGACAAGTTCGGCAAGCAGATCCGCCATGCCGACCGCCGAGGCATTCCGTATGTCTGGTTCCCGGACGCTGGCGGCGACAGCATCAAGGACATCCGGTCGGGTGATCAGGCGCCAGCCGATGCGTCCGCCTGGAACCCGCCCCCAGCAG
>JAPLBU010000318.1:2338-3794 GCA_026392575.1 Actinomycetota bacterium
CCGAGCGGCCGAGGCCGGCAGCACCGTCACACTTGCGGGCTGGGTGGCGAGTCGGCGCGATCACGGTGGCGTGGCCTTCCTCGACCTGCGCGATGCCAGCGGCGTCGTGCAGGTGGTCGTCCACGACCCGGCGGTGGCGCATCCACTGCGTGATGAGTTCTGCATCAAGGTCACCGGCACTGTCGAGCGTCGCCCCGACGGCAACGAGAACGCCGATCTGGCCACGGGGGAGGTGGAGGTCATGGTGACCGATCTCGAGGTCCTCTCGACCGCGGCCCCGCTGCCATTCCCGATCGACGATCGGGTCGCCGTCAATGATGAGATCCGGCTGAAGTACCGCTACCTAGACATGCGTCGCTCGGCGACCGGCAATGCCCTGCGTATGCGCTCGAAGGTGAACCAGTTCGCCCGCGATGTCCTGCTGGAGCAGGATTTCGTCGAGATTGAGACGCCGACCCTCACTGCATCCACTCCCGAGGGGGCGCGTGACTTCCTCGTTCCCGCTCGTCTGGCCCCGGGCTCCTGGTTCGCCCTGCCGCAGTCACCGCAGCTGTTCAAGCAACTGCTGATGGTGGGCGGCATGGAGCGCTACTTCCAGATCGCGCGCTGCTACCGCGACGAGGACTTCCGCGCCGACCGCCAGCCGGAGTTCACCCAGCTTGATATCGAGATGTCCTTCGTCGAGCAGGAGGATGTCATCGCCATCGGCGAGGCCGTCATCCGTGCGGTGTGGCGGGGGGTTCTCGGCTACGAGATCGGCGACATCCCCCGCATGACCTATGCCGAGGCGATGCGTCGCTACGGCAGCGATAAGCCTGACCTGCGCTTCGGCCTCGAATTGGTCGACATGACGGCGTACTTCGCGGACACGCCGTTCCGCGTCTTCCAGGCCGATCATGTCGGCGCGGTCGTGATGCCCGGTGGCGCCAGTCAGCCGCGCAAGGGATTCGATGCCTGGCAGGAGTGGGCCAAGCAGCGTGGTGCGAAGGGACTTGCGTACGTCATCGTCGCTGACGACGGCACGCTGGCCGGCCCGGTTGCGAAGAACCTCAGTGAGTCGGAGGTCGCCGGACTTGTCGAGGCCACGGGTGCGCAGCCGGGGGACTGCGTCTTCTTCGGCGCGGGCAAGGCGAGCGACGCGCGAGCGCTCCTCGGCGCGGCGCGGCTCGAGATCGCCAAGCGACTCGGCCTCATCGACGAGTCCGAGTGGTCGTTCCTGTGGGTCATCGATGCACCCATGTTCGAGGAGATCGAGCTGGACGACGGCACGCTGGGCTGGACGGCTGTGCATCACCCCTTCACGTCGCCCACCGCCGAGTGGATCGAACGCTTCGAGGAGTCGCCCGGGGAGGCACTCGCCTACGCGTACGACATCGTCTGCAACGGCAACGAGATCGGCGGCGGCTCGATTCGTATCCACCAGGCAGATGTGCAGAAGCGGGTATTCGACATGCTG
>JAPLBU010000199.1 GCA_026392575.1 Actinomycetota bacterium
GATGACCGAGGTGTGCCGGAACTCCTCGCGCGCAGCAGGGTTCGACAGGTGCACCTCGACCAGGGGCGATGTGAGCATCGCGCACGCATCACGAAGCGCATACGAGTAGTGCGTGAAGGCGGCGGGGTTGAGAACCACGGCGGCCCCCTCGTCCTGGGCACGATGCAGCCATTCGATGAGCTCGGACTCGTCATTGGTCTGCAGGACGGTCGCGGTTAGGCCGAGCCCCTCGGCCGTCGCCAGACAGTCAGCCGCCAATTCGGCGAAGGTGGTGGACCCGTAGATGGCGGGCTCACGCGTGCCGAGGCGGTTCAGGTTGGGCCCATTGAGGACGTAGACGTGCGCCATGACGCGGACTCTACGCGGGTCAGCGGGATATCGATGCGTACGCGGCGGCCAGCAGGGCCGGGTCGGGCCCCTCCAAGATGACCGGAGTGCCGATCCCCTGAAGGACGACGAACCGCAACAGCGAGCCGCGAGCCTTCTTGTCGACCGCCATCGCCGCCAGCAGTTCGTCCCAGTGGCCCGCGGCGTACGTGGTCGGCAAACCAAGGATCTCGAGCACCGACCGGTGCCGGTCGACATCCGACTCCGACAGCCGCCCGCCCAACGCGGCCAGCTCCGCGACGAACATCATGCCCACGGAGACGGCAGCCCCGTGACGCCAGCGGTACTTCTCGCGGCGTTCGACGGCATGTCCGAACGTGTGGCCGTAGTTCAGCACCTCACGCCCGATGGACCCGTCGCCCGCTGTCGCGGACATCTCACGGAAGTCCAGGCTGACGACATCTGCCTTGGCCTGAACAGCCCGCCGAATGAGGTCAGGCAGCAGGTCAGCGGCTGGGTCGGTCGCTGCCGCCGGGTCGCGCTCGACGTCGTCGAGGATCGAGGTGTCGCTCACGAAGCCGATCTTGACGACCTCAGCCATCCCCGCCAGCAGGTCGTTGCGGGGCAGCGTCTCCAGGGAGTTGATGTCGCAGAGGACCCCTCCCGGGCTCCAGAAGGAACCCACCAGGTTCTTGCCCGCCGCCGTGTTGATGCCCGTCTTGCCGCCGACCGCGGCATCGACCATGGCGAGCAGGGTTGTCGGGATGTGCACCACGCGAATGCCCCGCAGCCAGGTCGCCGCCACAAATCCCGCGAGATCGGTCGTGGCACCGCCTCCGAGACCGACGATCGAGTCGCTGCGCGTGAACCCTGCCGTCCCGAGCACGGTCCAGCAGAAGGCGGCCACGTCTGTGGTCTTGGCATCCTCCGCATCGGGCACCTCGATGAGAGTCACCTCGAAGCCGCTGTCCGACAGGTCCTGGCGGATCGCCTCGGCCGACACGAGCAGGGTGCCCGGGTGGATGACGGCGACGCGCTGAGAGCCGCGCACCATGTCCGGCAGGCTGCTGAGCAGACCGCGGCCGATCACTACGTCGTACGCACGCTCCGCCGAAACGTGAATCCGTGAATCAGCCACCGCGCACCATCCCGACGACGGCATCCGCAAGACCCGACGTGTCGACGACATCGGTCGCGACCTCTTCGTATACCGGATTGCGCTGATCAAGCAGGCCCGACAGCGTCGCACGGACATTGCCCAGCAGCAGTGGTCGCGCCGTGTTCATCCCGACGCGGTTGGCTGCATCTGCCAAGGAGACGCGCAGCCACACCACTCGAGACCCCAGCAGTCGTGCACGGGTCTCCTCGCGCATGACGGCTCCCCCGCCCAGCGAGACGACGCCGGACTGCTGCTCGAGTGCCTGTGACACCGCCTCCGCCTCGCGGCGGCGGAACTCGTCCTCCCCGTACGTGATGAAGATGTCGGAGACGCTCATCCCGCTGGCTCCCTCAACCAACGCGTCGGTATCCGTGAAGGACAGTCCCAGTGCCTCTGCCACGCGCCGACCCACACTGGACTTTCCGGCTCCGGGCGACCCGATGAGAATCAGCACCGGTCCATCGCCCTGGCCAGCAACTGACTCGTCGAGGGCCATCAGCGGACTGAGAGATTGTCGAGGTAGCCCCGTAGGTTGCGCGACACCTCGGGCACACTGTCGCCACCGAACTTCTCGAGTACGGCGTCAGCCAGCACCAGCAGCACCATGGCCTCAGCGACAACACCCGCTGCCGGCACGGCGCAGACGTCCGAGCGCTGGTTGATCGCCGGAGCCGCCTCCCCCGTCGCCACGTCAACCGTGCGCAGGGCCTTGGGGATCGTCGAGATCGGCTTCATTGCGGCGCGGACTCGAAGGACCTCACCGGTTGACATGCCGCCCTCGGTGCCACCGGACTTGCCCGATGTGCGCTCCAGTCCGGACTCACCTGTGACGATCTCGTCCTGTGCCAGCGAACCACGAACTCCGGCAAGCGCGAAGCCATCACCGATCTCAACGCCCTTGATCGCCTGGATCCCCATGAGCGCACCCGCCAGTCGCGAGTCCAGCCTTCGGTCCCAATGAACATGCGATCCCAGCCCCGGCGGCAGGCCGTAGACGATGCGCAGCAGCGATCTCTGCCTCCATTGCGTCTGCAGCAGCAGTGTCGAGGCACCGGACGGGGCTGTCGTCGATCGCAGCGAGATCAGCGGGACGTGGGATGGCGGCACCCGCCGGCACCTCAGCCGCCCCGATGCGCACCACGTGGCTGAGGACCTCGATACCCCCCAGCTGACGCAGGAACGCGCGCGCCACGGCCGCGAGGGCGACACGCGCCGCGGTCTCGCGGGCGCTGGCGCGCTCAAGGATCGGTCGGGCATCGGTGAATCCGTACTTCTGCATGCCGACGAGGTCTGCGTGCCCGGGCCGCGGACGCGTCAGCGGGGCGTTGCGGGCAAGTGCGGCGATGACCTCGGCGTCGACGGGATCCGGAGACATGACCTCGTCCCATTTGGCCCACTCGGAATTGCCCACCTCGATGGCCACC
>JAPLBU010000111.1:0-8215 GCA_026392575.1 Actinomycetota bacterium
CTCTCGCGCTACTACGAGCGCTACGCAGACCACTCCGTCTCCGTGACCCGGCGCGTCGTGACCATCGTCACCGGTGCGCCGTACGTGGGCGTCTCGCTCTGAGGTCCCAGTAGCCCTCTGGCCGGGAATGGGCCAGACTTCCCCTCGGTTGACTCGCACGCGAGTGCTGACGGACGGAAGGGGTGGGGCCAGATGACCTCCCCTGCACGCCTGACCCCGTTGCGCCGAGCGCCCCTCCCCCGTCGCATTGCCGTGCTGTCCGTCCACACCTCACCGCTCGACCAGCCCGGAACCGGTGATGCCGGTGGCATGAATGTCTACGTCGTCGAGACGGCCCGCCGCCTCGCCGAATCCGGGATCGAGGTGGAGATCTTCACTCGTTCGACGTCATCGGCACTGGAGCCCACCGTCGAGATGTGCCCGGGCGTGATCGTCCGGCATGTGACCGCAGGGCCATTCGAGGGACTGCTCAAGCGCGACCTGCCCGGCCAGCTGTGCGCTGTCACCGCTGGCGTGATGCGCGCAGAGGCCGCCCGCCCCGAGGGCTGGTTCGATCTCATCCACTCGCACTACTGGCTGTCCGGCCAGGTGGGGTGGCTGGCATCCGAGCGCTGGAACGTCCCGCTCGTCCACTCGATGCACACCATGGCGAAGGTGAAGAACCGCGACCTCACCGACGGAGACACCCCCGAGCCGGAGATGCGTGTCATCGGCGAGGAACAGGTCGTTGCCGCAGCAGACCGGCTGATCGCCAACACCGATGACGAGGCGCACGAGCTCATCGACATGTACGACGCCGATCCATCGATCGTCGATGTCGTCCACCCCGGCGTCGACACGTTCACGCCGGGCAGCATGCGCGACGCGCGCCAGCGCCACGGCATTGCCGAGGATGCCGTCGTCCTACTCTTCGTCGGCCGGATTCAGCCGCTCAAGGCACCCGACGTGCTCATCCGCGCAGCAGCCGAACTCGTCGCGCGCGATCCGAGTGTTCGCGACCGGCTTGTCGCCGTGGTGTGCGGCGGCCCGTCGGGCAGCGGCCTCGACCAGCCCACCTCGCTCATTGATCTGGCCCGCGAACTCGGCATCACCGAGCACGTCCGTTTCGAACCGCCCAGCGACCGCGCGACGCTCGTCGACTGGTACCGCGCTGCCGACGTGGTCGTCGTGCCGTCACACTCCGAGTCGTTCGGACTCGTGGCCGTTGAGGCGCAGGCCTGCGGTACCCCCGTCGTCGCGGCAGCTGTGGGCGGTCTGCGCACCGCGATCGCCGACCAGGTCAGCGGACTGCTCGTCGACGGGCACGACCCACGCGACTTTGCGAGCGCCATCGCCCGCATCACCGGGCAGCCACGGCTTCGAGCCGAGCTTGCCGCTGGTGCCCACATGCATGCGGCGTCCTTCGGCTGGGCGTCCACCACGGCCGGGCTGATCAGCAGCTACTCGGCAGCACTCGCGAATACCGTCGTCGACAATCGCGTCTCTGCGTTGCGCTCGTGAGCGCACTCGACGCCGAGGCCGCGAACGTCGCGATCCTCGCGTTCCTGAACGAGTCCGATCTCGAGTGGGAGTCCCCGACTCCGGGCACCTACGTCATCACCCTCCCCGGCCACCACAAGCTGCGGACGACTACGGCCCTGACCGTCGGTGACCATGCGCTCACGATCAATGCCTTCGTCGCACGCAACCCCGACGAGAACCACGTCGGGGTCTTCCGATGGCTGCTCGAGCGAAACCAGCGGATGTACGCCCTCGCCTTCGCTGTCGACCATCTCGGCGACATCTACCTGGTCGGTCGGCTGCCGCTCACATCGGTCACGGCCGACGAACTCGACCGGCTGATGGGCTCCGTGCTGGAGTACGCAGACGGTTCGTTCAACACGATTCTGGAACTCGGCTTCGCCTCCGCGATCCGTCGCGAATGGCAGTGGCGCGTGTCCCGCGGTGAGTCGACCGCCAATCTTGCGGCCTTCGCGCACCTGGCCGAGGCAGCGCCGGACGGAGCACCCGACACAGGACCCGAAACCGCCTGACGGATGCGGCAGGATGGGGCCATGACGAACGCGAGCGCCCCGTACACCCTGATCCTGCTCCGCCACGGCGAGAGCGAGTGGAACGCCAAGAACCTGTTCACGGGCTGGGTCGATGTCGACCTGTCGGAGAAGGGCATGGCGGAGGCACGCCGCGGCGGTGAGCTCCTCGCCGAGGCCGGGCTGTTCCCGGACGTCGTCCACACGTCACTCCTCAAGCGCGCGATCAAGACCGCGCAGATCTCGCTTGAGGCATGCGATCGCATGTGGCTGCCGGTCGTCCGCAACTGGCGGCTCAACGAGCGGCACTACGGCGCGCTGCAGGGCAAGAACAAGAAGGAGACCCTCGAGCAGTACGGCGAGGAGCAGTTCATGCTCTGGCGCCGTTCGTACGACGTCCCGCCGCCGCCCATCGATCCCGAGGATCCGTGGGCGCAAACCCACGATGCCCGCTACGCCGCTCTGCCGCCCGAGGCCCGTCCGGCGACCGAATGCCTGGCGGATGTCGTCACGCGCCTGATCCCCTACTGGCAGGACGTCATCGTCGCGGAGGACCTGCGGGCAGGGAAGACGGTCCTCGTCGCGGCCCACGGCAACTCACTGCGCGCATTGGTTAAGCACCTCGACGGGATCTCGGACGAGGACATCGCGGGCCTGAACATCCCCACCGGGATTCCGCTGGTGTACCGCCTCGACGAGAACCTCAAGCCCATCGTGCCCGGTGGCGAGTACCTCGATCCCGAGGCTGCGGCTACCGCGGCGGCGGCGGTCGCTGCCCAGGGCAAGAAGTAGCCCGTGTCGGCTCCCGGTCGCACGCACCGCCTTGAGCTCGTCGACTCGACCCTGCGCGAGTGGGACGCGACCGTCCTCGCATGCGACCCCGAGCAGGGGATCGTGCTCGACACATCCGCCTTCTACCCGGGCGGCGGAGGCCAGCCGCCTGACCATGGCGTGCTGCTGTGGGGTGGCGTCCAGACGCGCATCGTCGACGTGCGTCGTGGCGACGACCTGTACCTCGTCCCGGCTGACGGCGATCCCCTGCCGCCGGTCGGCACCGCGGTCCGCGGCGCGATCGAGGATGACCGACGCACAGCATTGATGCGCACGCACTCCGGGCTGCACCTGCTCTCCGGCGTCGTGTTCCGCGACTTCGGTGCGCTCGTCACCAGCTCGAACATTGACCCACTGAGCGGCCGGCTGGACTTCGCCCTCGACGAGATCCCGCCGGGCTTCAAGGAGGCGATCGAGGCCTCGTGCAACACCGAGGTCGAGGCCGACCGCGCCATCCAGGCGTACGAGCTCAGCCGCGCTGAGGCCTTCGCGATCCCCGACGTGATCCGAACGGCCACCAACCTGCTGCCGCCCGATATCGAGATCGTCCGCATCGTCGACATCGCCGGGCTCGATGTGCAGGCCGACGGCGGCACCCATGTCGCGTCGACGCGTCAGGTCGGTCAGATGCGGGTGCTCAAGGTAGAGAGCAAGGGCAAGGGCTTTCGGCGGATCCGGATCTCACTCGAGGGCTGAGCAGGCGGCCTCGAACGCCGCGAGCGCGTCCGCGTTGGACAGCACGAAGCGCACCAGCTCGATACTCGAATCGGAGTGCGCTGCAGCGAACTCGCGCACCGCAGCAACAGCCACGGGTGCAGCATCGTCGACCGACCAGCCGTAGACACCGCAGGAGATCGCCGGGAATGCGATCGTGGTGACGCCCAGCCCATCTGCTATCTCGAGCGAGCGCCGATGACAGGACGCGAGCAGGTCGACACCGCCATCGGAATGCTCGTGGTGCTGCGGCCCCACGGTGTGGATGACGAATCGACACGGCAGTTCGCCTGCATCCGTGGCGACCGCTTCACCTGTGGGGAGTCCGTCAGGATGCTCATCTCTACGCACCCGCTTGCACTCAGCGAGTAGCGACGGTCCGGCAGCAGAGTGGATCGCGCCGTCCACGCCCCCGCCGCCGAGCAGTCCCGAATTGGCAGCGTTCACGATGGCATCGACGTGCTGCTCGGTGATGTCACCTCGCATGGCCTCGATCCGCATGGTTACCAGCGACGCGTCGTGATGTCGATGATCTTGATGCGCACGTCGAACAGGTAGACGAGGGCGATCACAATGCCCGCGAGTCCGATGAGGTTAAGCGTGAAGCCCGGGAACACTCCGGTCCCGGCAGCAAGGCCGGTGAGGATGAGCCACAGCGGCTTGCTCTGCCGGCCCACGGCAGGGAAGGCAGCGGACGAGCGTCGAAGGCAGTCGATGAAGGCGAATGCCTTCACTCCCAACGTGACGATCCACAGAGCGAGCAGGACCAGGCCTTGGACGGTGTCGAACACCCCCACACGCTAATGCAGGGCTACCTGAAGTTCAGGGGGTACCCCGTTAGCGAGGTTCTCGAGCCACCGATCGTGCATCAGCTGCAATTCGGCTTCTTTCCTTTGCCGTAATCGGTTTTCTCGGCGTTATCTCTCACACTGGAACGGCGGAACTCCAACTGAAACGCTTTCGGCGATACGGGCATCGCTCCCAGCGAGGCCTAACCCTCAGAGGTCAGAGGGATGTCGGCGCGACAAGTGTCCACTACAAGCCGAAAAACCCAGTCTATTCCTCGACAGGCAGCCCCGCCGCAACAAGTTCCGCGAGGTCAGCGATCCGCGGGGGCGGCTTGTCGCCAGTTGAGGAAGTGGCTGCGTCCTCAAGCATGCCAAGACAGAACGGACAGGCCGTGGCGACGGTGTCGGCTCCGACCGCTGTGATTTGTAGAAGGCGAAGGCCCGACACGGTCCTTTCCTCGGGAACCTTGTAGAAGTAGTTGGCCCCACCGGCACCACAACAGAACGACTTGTCACGCGACTGCTCGAGTTCGACGAAATCCTCGCCGGCAGCGAACTTCGCTACCTGACGCGGGGGCTCGTAGACGCCGCTGAGTCGACCCAGATTGCATGGATCGTGATAGGTCAACTTCCCGGCGGCCCCAGATGCGGGGTTAGGTACGCGCCCTTCCGCAATCAGGTCAGCCAGCAAAGCGCTGTGATGCACAATCTCCATATCGGACCCAAACTGCGGATAGTCCTTCTCGAGGGTCGACATGCAATGAGGGCAATGCGTCAGTACTTTCCGGATGTTGTGCGCACGAAACGTCTCGATATTCTCCATGGCACGGACCTGGAAGCCCGCCTCATCACCAAGCTTGCGCTGGCTCTCCCCCAAGCATCGTTCCTCGTTGCCCAGCACGGCAAATGAGATACCCGCGTAGCGCAGAATCCGAATCATGGCTATCGCCACGCCTCTTGCCCTTTGATCGTAAGAGGCCATACAGCCGATCCAGTAGAGATACTCAGCGTCGGGGGCCTCGGAAACAGTTGGCACGCCCATCTCTGCCAGCCAGTCAGAGCGCTGGTAGGAAGGTAGGCCGAGGGGGTTGTTGTTCCGCTCCAAACCCGAGAGCAGGGCAGCCTGGCGCTCGTCGACCCTGCCTTCCTCAACAAGGTGGCGCCGCAGTTCGACGATGGTGCCTGGCTGATCAATGATGGCGGGGCACTCTTGTGCGCATGCGCCGCATGAAAGGCACGACCAAGCAGTGGCTTCGGTAAGGACGCCACGTACGAAGACATCCTGTTCAGGGGGCTGGCCCTCCCCGACATTCGTCCGCAGATCTGCACCGAGAGCCTGGATCAACAGTCTCGGAGAGAGATCGCGACCCGCGGCCTGGGCCGGGCAAACGGCTTCGCAGCGTCCGCAGTCGATGCAGGCATCCAGCATGAATCGGCGGTCCCACGAAAGTTCTGATGGACTGCCGAAACCGGACTTGATTCCTTCGAGATCGCCATCCGAGGCGATAATCGAGGGCAGGTCGAAGGGCGTGCGCAGAGCGCCTGGCTGACGGCCGGCCTGCAAAGCGATATTGATTGGCAGGATCAGGATGTGGTCGAGCATTAACAACGGAACCACGGCGATGACCGCAAAGACGACGATGACATGTAGAGCCCAGATGGTCTCGTACGCCCCAACTGCATGCGTTCCCAAGATCGGCTTGAGTGCGACGGAAATCGTGTGCCCGGCATATGACCATCCACCCCACGGCACCGGATGAGTTAGGAGGCGGAGTGCCTCAAGGAGAAGCCCGCTAACGCTGAAGTACAAGAGAAGGCCGTATACAAGATGGATCGACCGGCGGCCACCCAGATGGGCCGGCTTGAGGTGATAGCGCCGCCACATTGCAAGCGATGTGCCAGCGATGAGGGCGAGAGCTGCAGTGTCGAGTACCACCTCGTAGCCGAGGTAGAACCAGCCGTGGAGGAAGGTGTAGTTAAAGAGCGGTTCGGTGAAATCGTGTTCGACGGCAATCAGACTGGTCCCGACGAGCAGAGCCGCAAAGGATCCGAAGATCAGCAGATGAAGCCATGAACCTAGCCGGTCTCGGCGAACCCGCCTCTGGGCGAAGACGTCGCCAAGAACTCGACGTCCCACGAGTCCAGGGTCGGCGCGCACGACAGCGGAAAGCCCGCTGAATGCCTGCCGCACAGACGTTCCAGACCGCTCAATGCGCCTCTTGAATAGCCAGCCGAACACAATCACGCTGGGGACTAGAGCCACATAGAGGACCATCGGAAGCCAACCAGGCAGCCCCGGCATGAAATCGCGGACTGGTGGACCAATGAGTTCGCTATCCACCAGCTATGCCGTTCGCGCTGCCAACGCCTCCACCAGCCTGGGCACAATCTCATATAGATCCCCGACTACCGCAAGATCTGACGCCTCAAAGATGGGTGCGTTTGGATTGTTGTTGATGGCAACGATGTACTTGCTGTCCCGCATCCCTACTAAGTGCTGGATCTGACCGGATATGCCCACCGCGAAATATAGGGCGGGCTTGACGGTCGTGCCGGTTAGCCCGACCTGATGCGGAAGTTCGAGCCATCGCAGATCCTCGACGATAGGTCGGGAGCATCCGAGATCGGCGCCTAGGGCCTCCGAGAGTCTGTCAATCATCGCTACGTCCTCTCGGCTGCGCACGCCTCGACCGAAGGAGACGATCCGCTCAGCGCTGGACAGGTCACCTGTCTGATCCAGCGCCACCCGCGACATCAGTTCCTTTCCTGCCGGCATGGGAAGCAGACAAGGCTCGACGGCAACCTCAGATCCCGAAGCCGTGGCGCGGATGTCGACGGCTGCCGTCAAGAGGACGTGTGCACGCTGGAGGAGCACGGTCACGATCGCGACACCCCCGTACGCCAGTCGGTCAGCGGTGATTCCCTCACTGGATCGGCTCGCCGAGATCGTTTCAGGAGCGCAAGCCCCGTCCAGCCGGGCGGTCAATAGCGCGGTTATCTCACGAAACCGATGAGTGGCCGGAAGCACGATGATGTCGGCTCCTTGCTCCGCAACGGCAGCAACCAGGGCATCTGCAACCCCTTCGGCCGTCTCAAGCACAGGGCCACCGATGGCAGTCGTGCCATCGGTGTTTGGCTCTTCAATGGCGCTACCCGCTGCATCCACGACAACGATGGCGTGAACCTCATCAGAGATGGATCGCGCGAGGCCGACGAGCCTTGACGCATCCAGATCCGGTTGGGTCACGACTAGAGCTCGACTCATGAAAGAACTCCTGCATTCTCGAGATTGGAGATGAGCTTCTGGACAACATCGTCCGGCTCCCCTGTAAGGACTTCCTGTCTGCGAGGCTGCGCCGCAGGCCGAATTCCCACAATCCGCGTGGCAGCTGCTTGGGGCTGAAACAGCGCGTCGTCGAGGCCAACATCGCTGGCGTGCAGAATCGCAACCTTGCTCATGGAGACCTTCATGACCTGAAGCGTGGTGACGGTGCGCGGCTCGTTAAGAGCACTCGAAACCGACAACACCGCCGGTAGCTGCACTCGGTACGTCTCCTCAACGCCATCAGCTTGCCGATTCACGAGGACGCTAGCTCCATCGGTCGTAAGACCTGTTACCCCGCGAATGAATGGCGATCCGAGTGCAGCCGCCAAAATCCCAGGAACAAGGGAGTGATATCCATCTTCCGAGACGTCACCGCTCAAGATGAGATCGAAGGGTCCCTGCGAGCGAGCAAGCCCTGCGAGAAGCGCAGAGGTCCCTGCTGGATCGATTTCGCCTGCCCACGGTCCTGTCACGAGTACGGCACGATCAGCGCCCGCTGCTACGGCCGTCTTCATCGTCTTACCGGC
>JAPLBU010000111.1:8236-13556 GCA_026392575.1 Actinomycetota bacterium
ATACAGGCAATCACGACTTCGGCGCCTAGCTGCTCCCGTAGCCGCACGGCCGCTTCAAGAGCATGTTCGTCGTAGTTGTTGATCTTGGTGGGAGCCTGTCGCAGTCTCAGTTCCTTTGTGACCGGATCGAATCGGATTTCGGTCGTGTCAGGGACGTGCTTAACGCATACAAGAATGCGCATCGGTGAATCTCCGTCCGTGCGTGGGTCAGTGTGGACCGTGCTCCGACTCAATTTGCTCCACGCCTTCCGGCGGCTGGATCAACGAGTCTGCGAAGTGGTCATGCATGTACTCGAGGTACCTATGTCGCTGAGCGATGATGCGATCTCGCTCGGGAGAGTTCATAAGCTGGTACGGCAAAGGTACGTTCTCGCCGCGTACCGCGGGCGCCACCTCCCAGTGGCCGTCCTTCCAAATCGCCTGTTCGGTCATCGCTGATTCCCCTTCTGACTGCAGGTCTCCATGACGGTCAGTCCAATCCCATTGCCTGCGCGACGAGAGTCAGAATGTGGACGGGCTCAATCGCGATGCCCGACCGGGCCCCAACATCTGTGAGCTGGTCCTTGCAGTGGGGACAGGCAAGAACCAGCTGCGAGACTCCAAGGTCCGCAGCGGCCTGAAGGCGCTTGGCACCGATCTTGTATGAGGTATCAGGGTGGAGCGTCTTGAAGCTCGCGTTCCCCTTACCGCAGCAGTAACTCCACTGCTCAACAGGTGTCACGTCGATATACGTAACTCCCGGCAACTTGCCGATGATTGAGCGCGGAGACTCGGTGATGCCGCAGATCTTGTTAAGGGTGCAGGGGTCGTGATAGCTCACTTTGCTGAATACCTCGTTCGCCGTCGCCTCGTCGAAGACGATCTGTCCATTGTTTGTCAATTCCTCTAGCACGTCGGTGATAAAAACTACTTCGAAGGGCAGTTCACCAATGTGCGTCGTGTAGTCACGCGTGAAGTACGTGTAGTCGTGTGGGTTGATGATGATGACGCGCTTGGCACCGGCCTGCTCCAATGCGGCAACATTGTGGCGGCCCATCTCGACGAATGTCTCAAGGTTGATGTCAAGTAGCTCGCCCAGGGTCGCGCCCGGCCGCGGAAGGATCCCGAAGTCCACACCGGCAGCGGTCAGGATCTTGGCGGCGTTTCGGGGTATGTCCGTTGTCTCGAATGCGTTGAAGTAGTCGACGAAGAGCATCGTCTCGCCGGACGTAGCTAGGTTGAGGCCGTCCGCCCACTTCGTTAGGTCCCCCTCGGGTCCCTCAAAGTAGCCGATGTATCGATCGACCGTGGCAACGATTTCCTCGTACTTCTCGAAACCGATCTCGGACGCTACGAGGTCGCGGCGTACCTTGCGCACAAGGTCCACGGTCGTTGTTGACGCACCGTAGAAGTCGCCGCCGAAAAGGGTGTTCGGGCAGCGAAGTTCACAAGCGCCACACTCCAGACAGTTGGTGATGGTCTCGCGGATGTCAGCGAGTTCACCCATGCCCTGTGAAATCCCGAGCAAGGCGGTGTGAAACCCGTATGACGTGTGCGACTCGTCGCGATCGTCCTGATAGACGGGGCAGACTTCGCGGCAGAACTTGTGCCGGCAAGCGAAGACCGCGTAGCAGTCCTTGATGAGAGGAAGCGGGATGATCGTTCCCTCGATCTTCTCGTCATAGAACGGTTTGGAGCTCAGCTGCTGACTCATGCGGTCTCCTCGTCCTCATATGCCTCATCGAGGTGGTACTTGCCTGGGTTCATGATGTTGTTCGGGTCGAGCATCTTCTTGATTCGTTTCATGAGGTCAAACTGGCCGTCCTTGAGTTCCTCGTAGCAGGCCACGTCAACTTCGCCCTCTCTCGTTCCGCCGTGAGCGGCCGATACTGAGCCCCCGCACTCCACGGATACTCTGGCAATCTGGGTCTTAGCCTCCACCCAGTCAGCCCAGATCTCGGGCGTCATTTCCAGTTCGTTCACCCCGATGTCAATCTCGGTGAGGAAGTCACCCCACGGGCGGAAGGGGTTTCCCGTGTACATGAACATCCCCCAAATATCGAAATGCTCGGGGTGCTTGGCGACCAGTGCCTCGGCGATCTCGTACCAGCGCCTTTTCACCGTGGGGAGCTGAGACCATGTGATGGCAGCATCCTCGCAACTCCACGACATCAGTCGGATGGTTCCGTCCGAGCGACCGTGGTAGGCAAGGTGGTAGCGGTCGTGACGACTCGCCCAGTCACCCTCGGAGATTTCCTGGCCCATGTAGACGCCGCCGTTGGCAGCGCCAATGTCGAAGATGCTGCTCTTCACAGCCTCCAACTCCACACTGGTCCCATAGCAAATCGTCGCCACCGCACTGTTGACCCATTCAGGCAGCGGTATCCAGGCTTCGTCATCTCGCCGCAGGAACTCAACCTTTGCTTCATCGAACATCACGACACCGGAGAGGCACCGTATTCCGCTCCTGTTGAACGCCAGAGTCATCCGGTGCGCGTCCTCCCAAGACCGGGTGGCGAAGAAAACGGGCAACTGTGCCTGCGGACGCGGTGCTAGGTCGAGAGTGACTTCCGTGCAGATACCCAGCGTCCCCTGATGTCCGATAAACAGATCCTTCAGCCGGTAGCCAACGCTGGACTTACGAATCTTGCGTCCACCTCCGGCACCCACTCGGATGATGTCGCCTGTTGGGGTCACGACCTCCATTGAGCACACGAGGTCGGGAACATGCCCATATCCCGTGCCGAGCAGGCTCCATCCCCCCGCGCCGATGCGCCCCCCAAGGACGTTCACCGGGTATGAGGCCGGATCGTCCGGGAACCAGACATTCAACGGACGCAGGACCTTATTGAGTTCCTGCATGTTGATCCCAGGCTGAACCGTCACGGTCATGTCTTCGTCATCGATTTCGAGAATGTCGCACATGCGCTTGATGTCGACGATGATCCCGCGCTTCATCGGCGTGGCACCATCTGCGAGTCCCGCCCCAGCTCCCCGCGGCGTGATGGGAATCAGGAACTTGTTAGCGATCTTGACGACAGCAGCGACCTGCGCGGTGCTGGCCGGCATGACGACAACGTCCGGGAGCAGGTCCTTCCACTGATGAAGTCCCATCGGACTCGTGTTCGTGGTGCGAATCGCCCGCTGATGAAAGTCCGTCATGACGTACTCGGTGCCAAGCGCCGTGCGCAATTCGCCAATAGCTGCTTCAAGCGCTTCTGCTACCTCGACTGCCATGTCGCAACTCCTCGCGAATTGTGAGTGGGGTGGTTGCAGGCTCCGCGGAGTGCGCGACCCGCAACATGACTCGTTTTATCCTATGTACTTCGATGTTATATGTCAATGGATCGGCGCAACGGAGGTGCGCTCTCGGCACTACTCACGGGAGGATTTCGTGTTCAAAATGACGGCACCGAGGATGATCAAGCCAGAGACGATTTGTTGCCAATACGGCTGGATACTCATCAGGTTGAATGCGTTCTGCAGCAACGCCAGCAGGAGTACTCCGAGAACGGTGCGCCAGATTGCGCCTCGACCACCCCTAATGCTGGTCCCGCCGATGACTACCGCCGCAATTGCACTCAGAGTGATGCTATTCGCCGAGCCGTACACGTTCCCGACACCAGTGCGCGTGACAACAACAAGTCCCCCCATGGCGGCTAAGAGCCCACCGATGGCGAATACCACTACTCGGATGCGTTCGACCGGCACCCCTGAAAGGCGAGCTGATTCCGGATTGCTACCAACTGCCAGGACATGACGTCCGAAGACCGTGCGCGACAAGACGAGACCCAGAACGAGGAACGCCACGACACACAGAATGACGCTGTTCGGTATCGAGCCAACGCGGCCGGCACCGAGGAAACCGAAGTTGGCGCTACTGGACAGATCGAGGCTGAAACCCTGCGTCACAGCGAGCGCAAGCCCTCCCATGACGAACCCGGTGGCCAGCGTTGCTAGAAATGAATTCACCTTGAGACGACCGACCAAGAGGCCATTCACCATGCCAATGGGAATACCCATCAGGATGGCAAGCACGACGCCTAGGAATGGATTCTGGAATACGAGTGCGAACTTCGCGCCGAGGACGCCGCACAAGCTGAGGATCTGTCCTGACGAGAGATCGAATCCCCCAGCAATGATGACAAACGTGGTCCCCATGGCAACCAACATCAACGGAGCATTCTGATCGAGGATGTTGAGGAAATTCGCCGAGGAGAAGAAATTCGGCGCGAACAGAGTCAGCGCAATGAAGAGGACGATGATGACCGGGACGATCCCTCGATCGTTAATCCACAAGGAGCGGTGCTTCGCCGCCCTCTCTGAGAATGCGGTCATGTTCGAATGCCCCTCTTGTCCGGTGGTGCGATTCCGAATGCAGCGTTGAGGATGTCGTCATGGTTGTCGCTGCTGACGAATTCACCCATGACCCTGCCGTCGTGCATCACGTACACCCGATGAGAGAGCCGCGTGACCTCTTCGATATCAGATGAGATGACGACGAGACCCATCCCCGAGGCGACCAAGTGGCCGATCTTCTCGTAAATCGATCTTCGTGCTCCGACATCCACGCCGCGGGTGGGCTCGTCGAGTATCAAAACCATCGGCTTGACCATGAGGCACTTCGCAAGAAGCACCTTCTGCTGATTACCGCCTGAGAGGTTCGCGACATCTGAAGCAAGCTCAATGCGATCGACTTCCACATCCGCAAGCGCCAGCGCAACCGCGGCCCTCTCCGCCCGGTGCGATAGCAGCCCTCGACGCACGAAAGAGCGGGCAACATTCATACTTGTGTTGCGAAGTTGATCCATGCCGAGGAACAGCCCTTGGTCCTTTCTGCTCTCGGGCAGAACACAGACGCCACTGGCAAGCGCGGCGCTGGGGGATTTCGGTTGGTAAGCATTGCCATCAAGCGTCGCTGTGAAGGAAGCACCTGGTATCGCACCGAAGAGCGAGAGTGCGACTTCGGAACGGCCACTCCCGACAAGGCCGTAGAGCCCTACGACCTCGCCCGGGTTTACCGTGATACTTACCCCGCGCACGCTACCTGGAACCTGAAGATCCTTTACGTCAAGCAACGGACTCTGGGCTGGCGTGGGCCGGGGTATGTCCGGAAACATCCCATCCAGGTTCCGGCCGAGCATTCCAAAGATGAGCCTGTCCACAGACAATCCGTCAGCGGGTTCGGTACTTACGTGACGACCATTTCGCATGATGGTTACGTCGTCTGCCAGTTCCAGTACTTCCTGAAGGAAGTGCGACACGTAAACGACAGAGACGCCCGAGTCACGCAGACCGCGCACAACCTCGTGCAGTCGTCGCGCATCAGATGCTTCCAGCG
>JAPLBU010000387.1:0-968 GCA_026392575.1 Actinomycetota bacterium
CCGCGCAGCCCCACCTGCAGGAACCGGTCGCCGCGCGCCGCCCCGGACTCAATGAGCCGCCGCATCGGCTGGCCGTGACCGATGAGCGAGCCGAAGGCGATGTCGCCGGTGTCGGCATGGGCATCGAAGTGGATCACCGAGACACGGCCCCAACCCCGAGCGCGGGCCACGCCGGTCACGTCCGGCCACGTGATCGTGTGGTCGCCACCGAGGACGAGCGGGATAGCGCCTGAGCGGGCAACCTTCTCCACCGCCCGCTCCAGTTCCGCGCAGGAGGTGGCCGCGTCTCCGCTGTACATCTCCACGTCCCCGGCATCCACCACGCGGATGTCCGTCAAACCGTCCACGCGTAGCGCCAGTGACGGTCGAGAGCCATCGTGATCGAGGTAGCAGGCCTGACGTATCGCAGATGGCCCAAACCGGGCCCCGCTGCGGTACGAGGTGCCTCCGTCGAAGGGAGCCCCCACGATCACCACGTCGGCATCGGCATAGGTCGCCGGCTCTTCCAGGTTGCACCGATCGACGCCCAGGAAGGTGATGTCAGGACCGAACATGCTGCCGTAGCGCGACGTGCTCACCTCGCCACGGTCCCTGAGCGATGGAAGGCAGCACCGTGTCCCCTCACGGGCCGGGCCACTCCACCGCCCCACGTCGGTGGCAGCGACTGGCCGGCCATGGCGGCCGAGAAGCGAACCGCCACAATGCCGCCGGATGTCATGGCACCGCTCATCCGCTCACCCCATCGTTGCTTGCCTGTAACTCGCGCTCCGTGTGATCTGGGCAGAGCTTGCTGCCCAGCTCCCGCGCGACCGCGAACATCGCGTGCACATCGTCCCTCTCTGTGCGGAAGTTCGTGAAACAGGGACGAAGCCATGTCTCACCATCGATCACACCCGGGGAGATGAATACCCGGCCGTCCCTCTGCATCGCCTTGTACAGAGCGTCGTTGTGCGCATCGACGTCGGGGC
>JAPLBU010000387.1:991-3974 GCA_026392575.1 Actinomycetota bacterium
GGCAATCGTCGGGTACATGTCGAATGGGCGTGATCGACAGGCTCGGCGGGTTCGGGAGCACCTCGAAGTCCGCACTCGCACGAGCGAGTTCGTAGGTGAGGAGCGCCTGATCGATATTCCGTTCGAGTGCCTCACGGAAGCCGGCCGCCCCATGGGTGAGGAACCCCAGCCACAACTTCAAGGCACGGAAGGGGCGGGAGTACTCCAGGGTGGTGTCGACCATGTTCGGCCTCACGTCGTCCTCGTGCGGCATGTAGGACTCGTGATGGCCAAAGGTCCGAGCCAGGACCGTCGGATCGCGGAGCAGGACCGCGCTGCACGCCTTGGGCACGTACATCCACTTGTGGGCGTCCACGCTGACGGAGTCCGCGGCATGCAGACCAGCGAACAGGTGCCGGCGTGACGCCGTCGCCGCCGCGGGCAGGCCGTACGCCCCGTCGACGTGCACCCAGCATCCGCGTTCGTGGGCGATGTCCGCGATGTCACCGATGGGATCAACGGCGCCCGTCAACGTCGTCCCGCCGGTCGCCACGACAGCCACCGGCGTGCAGCCGGCCGCGAGGTCGGCGTCCATCGCCGCAGCGAGCAGATCCGTGCGCATCCGTCGATCCCGGTCAATGGGGATCGGCACGACGTTCGCCGCCCCGATCCCGAGGACCTCGGCGGCACGGGTGTTGGAGTAGTGGGCCTCGGCGGACACGTAGACCCGCGGACGGGCACTAGCCATCCCTGCGTGGCGAGCGCCCGGAAGGGCCGCCTCGCGGGCCGCGGCAAGAGCCGTCATGTTGCTCAGCTGCCCACCACTGGTGAAGTGACCGCCCCGGGCAGGGAAGCCCACGAACTCCCCGAGCCAGCGCACCGCCTGCGTCTCCAGTCGGTTCGCCGCCCCCGAGTTCAAGGCGAGGTTCACGTCGTAGGAGTGGGCCAGCAGGTCGGCCAGCGCACCCATCTCCAGGGCGCTGGATCCGATGTACGCGAAGTACCTCGGTCGCGCTGGCGCGACGCTGGAGTCCAGGACAATGGCCGCACAGTCCAGAGCCCGGACGGCATCCATGCCGCCCTCAGGCACGGCGGACAGCAGGAGCGAGTCGAGCTCGGGCGTGAGCGTGCCACCTCGATCACGCGGGCTGTCCAGTTCCTGCCACACCTTCAGAACGATCCCTGCTGCATGCGCGAGCACCCCTGCCCGGTCGGGAACGGTGAGGGGGCGCGCGGTCATCGGCGAGCCCTCTTCAGCGGCACTGCTCCCGCGGGGGAGGACGTCAACGTCGGGTGCCTTGTGCGACCCGTCGGCCATGGCGCGCTCCTATCGGCGGGATTCGGTGATCCGGTTCGGGCGCCGCGGGCGTCGACCGGGACGTCGCACGCTACCGCGAGTCAGGAAAATAGTCTATGCCATTGATTATTGGCGGGAGGGCCTGCCTGCCTGATCGAACGGCAGGCTGAGCCGATCCTCAGGGATGCCGTGCGCGAACCCAGCCGTCCGCCACCAACGTCTGCCCGACGTCGCTGAGCAGGCGTTGGGCGTCGGTCATGCATCGCTCCGGATTCGGCTCGATGCCGGTCAGCTCATACACCGCCGCGAATCCGGCGCCGGTGGCCTGGGTGGGATCGAGTGACGACGTTCCGACCACGGCCACGACGGGGATGTCGAGCTCCCGGGCCAGTGCCGCCGCGGCGACCGGCGCCTTGCCGTGCAGGCTCTGGGCGTCGAGTCGACCCTCGCCCGTGATCAGTAGATCGGCGCCGGCGAGAGTCGATCGGAGGCCGACGATGTCCAGCACGATCCTTGCGCCGGATGCCATTCGCGCCCCGAGGTAGGCGAGGCCGGCGAAGCCCACGCCGCCGGCGGCGCCCGCCCCCGCGGCTTGCTCGACCCTTGCACCCGCGTCCACTGCTGTCACTGCAGCGAGCCGGCGCAGGCCGGCTTCCAGCACCTCGACGGCTGCCTCGTCCGCCCCCTTCTGCGGTGCGAAGATCCGCGCGCAGCCCGAGGGGCCGAGCAACGGGTTGTCGACGTCGGCCGCTAGCACGAACCTGGTAGTGCGGATCCGCGGGTCCAGGCCGGACAGGTCCACGCGGTCCAGCCGGAGCAGGCCCGCGCCGCCAAGGGGGATCTGCTCGCCGCGTGTGTCGAGGAACCGGCCGCCAAGGGCCCGCATCATGCCCGTGCCGCCGTCGGTGGAGAGGCTCCCGCCGAGGCCGAGCACGATCTCCTCCACGCCGAGGTCCAGGGCCGCGCGGACCGCCTCGCCGACGCCGAGCGTGTGGGCGCCGAGGGGGTCACGGTCGGCTGACGACCGGGGAAGGGGGCCGGATGCGCTGGCGACCTCTACCACCGCCTGCTTCCCGTGGTGCGCGAGGAGGGCTGTCGTCGGCTGACCCATTGCTCCCGTGACGGCGACGGCCCGGCGGGCGAAGCCGGACCGGACCACGGCATCGACGGTGCCGTCCCCACCGTCGGCGATGGGTGTGCGCACGACCGACGCGGTCGGCGCAGAGTGCAGGATCCCGTCGGCCACGGCATCCACGGCCTGGTCAGACCGCAGTGAGCCCTTGAACTTGTCGAGCGCGACGACGACGCGCGCGGGGACCCCTTGTCGGGCCATAGTCATTTACGTAGACTAGCAAAATGACATCAGGCCTCCGTTCCCACACCATCGCCTCCATCCCTGGCGACGGCATCGGGCCCGAGACGGTGGCTGCGGCTCGGCGCGTGCTCGATGCGGTGGCCGCGAACGCGGGATTCGGTCTCGCCTGGCAGGAGTACCCCTGGGGCTGTGACCACTACCTGGCGACCGGATCGATGATGGACGAGGACGGCCTGGCTGCGCTCTCCAAAGCCGATGCCATCCTGCTCGGGGCCGTAGGGCGTCCGGACGTGCCAGACCACGTCTCACTCTGGGGATTGCTGATCCCGATCCGGCGCGGCTTCGACCAGTTCGTGTCGCTGCGCCCGGTGCGCCTACTCGAGGGCGTCGAC
>JAPLBU010000281.1 GCA_026392575.1 Actinomycetota bacterium
CGACCGTGATGTCAGAGCGCCCGCCCAGGAATGGTGATGCCCGCAAGGGCGCGCCGAAGAGTCCAGCCTCTCGGGGAAGCAGTTCGGGTCGTCCGCCGGCGAAGGGCGGGAAGTCGACCGGTTCGGGTCGTCCGCCGGCGAAGGGCGGCAAGCCAACTGGTTCAGGTCGTCCGCCGGCCAAGGGCGGCAAGCCAGCGAGTGCCGGCGGTCGTTCCGACAAGCCGCGCAGTGAACGCCCAGCAGGTGCTGGTTCGCGCAGCGACAAGTCCAGGACTGACCGCCCGAGCAGCGATCGGCCGCGTTCGGATCGGCCGTCTGGTGCGGGTTCGCGCAGCGATCGACCCAGCGGTGACAAGCCGCGTAGCTACAAGCCCAGCAGCGATCGGCCGCGCTCGGACCGTCCCGCAGGTGCGGGTTCGCGCAGCGACAAGCCGCGTAGTGATCGTCCGAGGAGTGATCGTCCGAGCAGTGATCGACCCCGTTCGGATCGGCCGTCTGGTGCGGGTTCTCGGCCGGATCGGTCGGACAAGCCCCGTGGCGAACGGTCGAGTAGCGATCGGCCTCGCTCAGACCGCCCCGCAGGTGCTGGGTCGCGTACTGACAGGCCCCGTAGTGATCGTCCGAGCAGTGACCGTCCCCGGAGTGATCGACCCCGTTCGGATCGGCCCTCGGGATCGGGATCACGCAGTGATCGTCCGAGCAGCGCTCCGCGACGCGATGAGCGATCGGGTCAGGCCCGGTCCGCTCGTGCCATGCCCGACCGGCCTCGGGATCCGGAGCTTTCGGACGAGATCACCGCGGACATGCTCGACAAGGGCCTTGCCCATGAACTGCGGACCCTGCCCGAGGGGCTTGCGGAGATCGTTGCCCGCCATCTCGTAGCAGCCGATCAGGCCCTTATCGAGGGCGATATTCCCCTGGCACGAGCACATATCTCGGCAGCAAAGCGTCGTGCGGGCCGGGTGGCGCCGGTGCGCGAGGCGGCCGGCATCGCCGCCTACCTCGCTGGTGACTACACCGAGGCCATCGCTGAACTGCGCACCGTCCGCCGGATGACGGGTGCCGACGAGTACGTGCCGATGCTGGCCGACTGCGAACGTGGCCGGCCTGGGCCGGCCGCAGAAGGCCCTTGAATTGATCAAGGAGGTCGACCAGCGGAAGGTCGACCCGGAGACGCGGATCGAACTGACCCTGGTGGCAGCGGGGGCGCGGGCCGATCTCGGACAGGTCGATGCGGCACTCGTGGTGCTGCAGATCCCCGAGCTGACCAAGCTGCCGAAGGGCGGGCCGCGTGCGCGGCTGCAGTATGCCTATGCCGATCTCCTCGAGCAGGCAGGGCGGATCGACGAGGCCCACGAGTGGATGCGCAAGGCCGCTGCCTCCGATATCGAGGGTGTGACGGATGCCGAGGAGCGCGTAGAGGAACTGGCGGGACTGGCCTTCACCGAGGAAGAACTCGCAGACGAGGAATCGGACGAGGTAGCGCCCGGCTGACCCAGGCTCAGGCGCTGGGTCGGTTGTCGAGCCAGCGCACGATGCCGTGGACATTCGCGCCGACCCCGGAGAGTTCGTCGAACTTGCGCACGCGGGCATCGTCCTCGTAGAAGACCGCGTGACGTTCGCGATCCTTCTCCCGGACCATGGCGATCGCGTGGTCGAGATGTTCACGGGCCCGAAGTGGCTGAACAGCAAGCGGTTCGCCCCGGTGTCCTTCATGCGCTGCAACGACGACAGGGTCAGGTCAAGGTCGAAGTCCGGCGGGGGAGTCGCCGGCCGCACATCGGCGGTCTCGGGGACGTAGACGCCCGCCGCGTCACCCGTGTAGAGGTCGCCGGTCTCGGAGTCCAGCAGCCCGATGTGGTGCGAGGCGTGGCCGGGGTTGTGGAAGGCATCCAGTCGTCGACCGTCGCCCAGGTCGATCGACCCGACCTCACCGAGCGTGACGAGGCGCTCCTGCGGGACCGGGAGGAGGTCGCCGAAGAGCCGGTCCATATCGGGTCCGAATACCCGGTGGGCACTGGCCATCAGCTTCGCCGGGTCGGCGAGGTGGCGAGCGCCTCGCTCGTGCACGACGACCTGCGCATTGGGGAAGGCAGCCGCGATGTCACCGACGCCGCCGGCGTGATCGAGGTGGATGTGCGTAACGACGATCGTCGCCAGATCGTTTGCGTCCACCCCCAGTTCAGCGAGGGCGCGGATGACAAGGTCAGCCGAGCGCGCGGTGCCGGTCTCCACCAGGCAGGGTCGGCTGCCCCGGATCAGGTAGCCAGAGGTGATCCCCTCGTAGCCACCCATTCGAGTGTCGACATGGAAGACGTCGTTGCCCAGGTCCTCGATGATCTCCGCCACGCGCACAGTATGGCCGTAACCGATCGCGTCGTCCCCAGCATCCGGGCCCCACTGGTCACTCGTCCCCAACGGTGGCGGGGCTGGCCCAGCGGAGGCCCGCGGGGCTCAGGATCCGTCCATGACATCTGCCACTGCTCCACGCTCGTCCGCAACCGTTGAGATCGTCGGGCGCCTGGGCGCGCGCGTCGAGGAACGCACCCTGCCCAGCGGGGACACGCTGACGGTCTTCACCATCGTCGTAGACCGTGCGCCCGTGCCCCGGGCCCGTGCTGCTGGGTCGCCGGCCAGCTCGGTCAAGGTCGACGCGATCGCGTGTCAGGCCTATCGCGCCAACGTGGTCCGGCGGCTGGGATCCCTCGAGCCGGGCCAGTGGGTGGTCGCCGAGGGGACCCTTCGCCGTCGCTTCTGGCGGTCCGGGACCGGCCTCGGCAGCGCCATGGAGGTCGAGGTGAGTCGGCTGCAGGCGGCCGGCTGATTCATGCGAGCATGTCGTCGTGACCGACGACCCCGACGGCAGTGCCTACGACTGGTACCGGCGGGCGATCGACCTGCTGGAGACGGGCAATCCGGATGCGGCTGCCGTCCTCCTGGAGCGACTGCGCGAGGTCGATCCGCTGTCGACCTCCGTGCTCGAGGCACACGCTCGGGCACTCTTCGACAGCAAGCGATACGAGCAGGCGGCCGGAGCGTTCACGGAACTCGTCGAACGCAGCCCCGCAGAGGACTACGCGCATTATGGGCTCGGGATGTCGCTGTGGCGGCTGCAGCGCTTCCCGACCGCGCGCGACCATCTGGCGATGGCCTTCGTCATGCGGCCGCAGCGCTCCGAGTACGGCACGGCGCTGGCCCAGGTCAAGGCCACTTTGCGGGCGCGTGCTGATTCGGGGCTTCCCATGGAAGGACCGATCCAGTCATGAGCGATCCGGAAACAACCGTGGGCCCACCGTTGATGGCGGCCTTCGATGCCCTTCTGTTCGATCTCGATGGGGTCGTGTACGTCGGGCCGGAGGCGGTCCCTCGCGCCGCGGAGGCCATCGCGGCCGCCCGCGCCGCCG
>JAPLBU010000428.1 GCA_026392575.1 Actinomycetota bacterium
CAGCGTCGGAGGGATCCGCCCGGTCGACCTGAGCATGACGTTTGCGCGTTTCGGCCAGGTCCCGCAACTGCGGTCCGCCATCACCGGCGACGGGCCCAACGGCGACTGGCAGGTGCGCTACGCCGAGGATGAGTCGATCCTCGACGCCAGCATCGAGGATCTGATGGCCGTGGCCCGCACCGCCCTCACCGGCACCACAGACAACGCCACACGTGTCAGCGCCATGGTCAACGCCTACTTCACCTTCGTTGAGGAACCCGGCGGAGCATTCCGCCTCGTGTTCGAGAGCGACCTGGCCAACGAGCCCGCCGTGCGTCAGCGCGTCGACGCCGCCGACCTCGCCCTGGCCCAGTTCAGCGCCGCGGTCATTGCGGAGGACACCGGACTCAGCGACGCCGAGGCGCTCCTCCTCGCCTCCGGCATGCAGGGCATGGTGCAGGTCGCTGCGCGGCGCTGGCTGCGCGACGGTGCCGACGAGGTGAGCCGCGCCGATGCGGCCGAGTTGATCGCCTCGCTGTCGTGGCGCGGCATCAGCGGCTTCCCGCTGTCGCACCCTCCGCAGTCGGAATAAACCGCAGCCTGACACCATTGAAGGACGCAGGACCCCGCACCAGGACTCGGAAGGACTTCGCTGTGGAGATCAAGATCGGCGTTCAGGACACCGCCCGCGAAGTTTCGCTGGACAGCAACGACACATCCGAGAGCGTCATTGCGGCCGTCAACGCGGCCCTGGCCACCGGCGACACCCTCACTCTGGTCGACGACCGCGGCCGCACGGTCATGGTGCCCGGCGCCAAGATCGCATACGTCGAGGTCGGCGCCAGCTCCAAGGGCCGCGTCGGCTTCGGCTCCTAGCCTCCGTCAGGCAGCAAGGCCCAGGGCGGCCATTCGAAAGCGCATCGCGATCGGCCGCCACCCGCTGCGCCTGCGACAGGGCCTCGCCGACCAGCCTGCGGCCCCACAGTGCCAATCGGCCGCCCGCCCGTGGGTCCTCGACGATCGCCGCACGCACGCGGTCGACGATGAAGGCCGACTGGCCCATGTCGTCGCAGAC
Organism: Actinomycetota bacterium; assembly: GCA_026392575.1. Taxonomy (GTDB): domain Bacteria; phylum Actinomycetota; class Actinomycetes; order S36-B12; family S36-B12; genus UBA10649. The sequence goes on from JAPLBU010000428.1 coordinate 1,055, forward strand.
GCTGACGACGAGGGCGCGGGTGTCCTCGTCGACGTAGTTCGAGATCTCCCGGTAGAAGTCGATGCCGATGCCGTCACCGACATACGCCTTGACCAGACCCTCAAGCCAGTCGCTCTGGGCAGTCTGCTCGTGGAAGTCCTCATAGGCCCGGCGGAACGGGGCCATCCTTGTCGTCGATCGACGGAGCCATGGCGGCATCAGCCGCCAGCCGCTCGAAGGCCGTCAGCTCCCCATAGGCGAGGACGGCCAGCAGGTCGATGACCGCCGCCCGGTAATCGGGGTCGGTCTGGAGGGCTGAGGCGGGCGGTCCCTGTTCGGTCATGGTGAGGAAAGGCTACTTCCGGCCAGCGGGTAGAGTTTGCACAACATCACAAGCGTGATGATCGAATATCTGGAGCACCCCCTGAGCAACGCAACAGTGAACGACGCAGCCGACACGGCAACCGAAACCTCCCCCGTGGATCCCACATCCGCCCCCACCTTCGTTGAGCTGGGCGCCGATCCGCAGATCGCCGAGGCCCTCGAGGCCGACGGCATCACCCACGCCTTCCCCATCCAGGAGCAGTGCATCCCGCTGGCTCTGCAGGGCACCGACCTCATCGGCCAGGCCAAGACGGGCACCGGCAAGACCCTCGGCTTCGGCATCCCGCTCCTCCAGCGGATGATCACCCCCGACAAGCCCGAGTACGCCGAGATGCCCGCCGATGCGCAGGGCAAGCCCCAGGCCCTCGTCGTATGCCCGACCCGCGAGCTTGGTCTCCAGGTCGCCACCGACATCCAGCGCGCCGGCCGCATCAAGGGCGTCCGCGTCCTGGCCATCTACGGCGGCCGCGCGTACGAGCCACAGATCGAGGCGCTGCAGAACGGCATCGACGTCATCGTCGGCACGCCGGGCCGCATCATCGACCTCGCCAACCGTCGCGACCTCGACCTGTCACACGTGAAGGTCCTCGTTCTCGACGAGGCCGACGAGATGCTCGACATGGGCTTCCTGCCCGACGTCGAGCGCATCGTCGCAATGATCCCGGCGAAGCGCCAGACCATGCTGTTCTCGGCGACGATGCCGGGGCAGATCGTCAACCTCGCCCGCCGCTACATGACGCAGCCGATGCACCTTCGCGCCGCCGACATGGGCGACGAGAACGCCACCGTCGACGCGATCGAGCAGCATGTGTGGCGCGTCCACCCGATGGACAAGGTCGAGCTGCTCGGCCGCATCCTGCAGGCCGACGGTCGCGAGCTGGCGATGATCTTCACGCGCACCAAGCGCAAGGCGCAGCGCGTGTGCGACGACCTCACCGAGCGCGGCTTCGCCGTCGGCACGGTGCACGGCGACCTCGGTCAGGGCGCACGCGAGCAGGCCCTGCGCGCGTTCCGCACCGGCAAGGTCGACGTCCTCGTCGCCACCGATGTCGCCGCCCGCGGCATCGACGTCGACAACGTCACGCACGTCATCAACTACGAATGCCCCGACGACGAGAAGACCTACCTGCACCGCATCGGACGCACCGGCCGCGCCGGCCACACCGGTACGGCAGTGACCTTCGTCGACTGGGAGGACGTCGCCCGCTGGCAGATGATCGACCGGGCCCTGAAGCTGCCGTTCAAGGACCCGATCGAGACGTACTCAACCAGTGACCACGTCTACACCGGCCTCAACATCCCCGCCGGTACCGGCGGCACGCTGCCCAAGGCGTCACGCACGCGTGAGGGCCTCGGAGCCGAGAAGGTCGAGGATCTCGGCGAGACGGGCAAGAAGAAGCGCCCCGACCAGGACGACCGCAAG
>JAPLBU010000086.1 GCA_026392575.1 Actinomycetota bacterium
ACCCACTTCGCACCCTCGAACCCTGGCTGCGAGAGCTGGTCCTCGAGTGACAGGTACAGGTACTGCGGGCAGGTCTCACCGAAGACATTCCAGCCTTCGTCCTTGTTCGCCTGCAGCACGGCGACCGCCTGCTTCGCAGACATGTGCACGATGTAGAGCGGGGCGCCCGTCATGCGCGCCAGCATGATCGCGCGATTCGTGGCCTCGGCCTCGGTCTCCCACGGCCGCGTGAGCGAGTGGTACTTCGGATCGGTGTTTCCTGCAGCGAGTGCCTGTGCGACCAGGACATCGATCTCGCTGCCGTTCTCGGCATGCATCATGATCATCGAGCCGTTTCCCGCGGCCTGCTGCATCGCCTGCAGGATCTGCCCGTCCGAACTCAGGAAGACGCCGGGGTAGGCCATGAAGAGCTTGAAGCTGGTGATGCCCTCGTTGACGAGTTCGTCCATTGCCTTCAAGGAGTCATCGTCGACGCCACCGATGATCTGGTGGAAGCCGTAGTCGATGTGGCAGTTGCCATCGGCCTTTGCATGCCAGGCCGCAAGGCCGTCCTGGACGCGTGTGCCCTGCGCCTGCACGGCGAAGTCGATGATCGTGGTCGTGCCGCCCCACGCAGCCGCACGTGTGCCGGTCTCGAAAGTGTCCGACGCGAACGTGCCGCCGAACGGCAGTTCCATGTGGGTGTGGGCGTCGATGCCACCGGGAATGACGTACTTGCCCGACGCGTCGATGACCTTCTCCGCCGAAGCGGCGAGGTCGGCACCCAGCGAAGTGTCGCCGGGTGCGATGACAGCGGCGATCTTCTCGCCGTCGATGAGGACGTCGGCCTGGTTGATCCCCTGGGCTGAGACGACGCTGCCGTTCCTGATCAGGATGGTCATGGCTGATCCCTTCGGATTCGGGTTACGGGCGGACGAGGTCGCCGTAGGCATCCGGGCGACGGTCGCGATAGAACTGCCAGCGATTGCGTACCTCGGCGAGCAGGTCCATGTCGAGGTCGCGGATGATCAGTTCCGGCTTGTAGGGGTCGCCCTTCTCGCCGACGTAGTTGCCCTCGGGATCGATGAAGTACGACTGTCCGTAGAAGTCATCGTCGCCGAGGTCCTCGATGCCGACACGATTGATGGCACCGACGTAGTACTCGTTGGCGACTGCGGCCGCGGGCTGCTCGATGCTCCACAGGTACTGCGACAGGCCACGGGAGGTAGCCGACGGGTTGAAGACGATCTGCGCGCCGTTGAGGCCCAGCGCTCGCCAGCCCTCAGGGAAGTGGCGGTCGTAGCAGATGTAGACGCCGATCTTGCCGACGGCGGTGTCGAAGACGGGGTAGCCGCCATTGCCGGGACGGAAGTAGAACTTCTCCCAGAAGCCGTTCACGTGCGGGATGTGCTGCTTGCGGTACTTGCCGAGGTAGCTGCCGTCTGAGTCGACGACGGCGGCGGTGTTGTAGAGCACCCCCGGCTGCTCCTCCTCGTACATCGGCAGGATCATCACGATGTTGAGTTCCTTGGCCAGGGCCTGGAAGCGCTCGGTGGTCGGGCCCGGGATCGACTCGGCGTACTCGTAGTACTTCTTGTCCTGCACCTGGCAGAAGTAGGGGCCATAGAACAGCTCCTGGAAGCACACGACCTGCGCCCCCTGAGCGGCCGCCTGCCGGGCGTAGTCCTCGTGCGCGACGATCATCGACTCCTTGTCGCCGGTCCAGTTCGTCTGGACGAGCGCTGCGCGAACGATGGTCATTCGATCCTCCTGGTGGCCTCGCTGCGAGCGGGGCGTCGGGTGGGCGGGCGTTTTGTGATTCTTGACCTTAGACACTTTCGATTGTGTTACAACAGCGTTTCAACAAAGAACCGCGCGGAATTTCCCGGGAATTCTGCTGGGGACGGGAGGCACCGTGACGCTCCGCGTCGTGCCTGATCTCGACCGCCCGGCGGAGCCCGTCCTGATCACGGTTTCGGCGGCGATTGTCGATCGTTCCCCGAAGGGCATCGCGGCGGCCGTGCACCGCCTCATCCGGGCCGGTCGGCTGCGCACCGGCGACCGATTGCCCACTGTTCGCGATCTGGCAAAGGAGCTCAACGTCAGTCCCGCCACGGTGAGTGAGGCCTGGCAGGCGCTTGGGGCCGTCGGCGCGATCCAGGCGCGTGGCCGGGCGGGGACGTTCGTGCGCGACACGGTCGAGCCCACCCGGCCGGCTCGCTATCTCGGAATCGGCGGTGCGCCGCTCGCGGAGGGCATCAATCTCTCGACGGGCACCCCCGACCCAGCACTCCTCCCGCCCCTGCGCGAGGCCGTCGACCGCGTGGTGGCGCGCTCAACCTCATGGACCACGAGTTACCTCGATGATCCCGTGCTGCCGGAGCTCGAGGAAATCCTGCGACGCGACTGGCCGTTCGTGCCGGCGCGGCTGACCGTGGTCGACGGTGCACTTGACGCCCTGTCCCGCGTGGTCGACGAGGTGGTGCGCCTAGGCGACCGCGTCGTGATGGAGAACCCCGGATTCCCGCCGTTGATCGATCTCCTCGAGCGCGCCGGCGCCGACATCCTTCCGGTCGATCTCGACGATGAGGGCATCGTTCCGGCCTCCCTGGCGGCGGCCATGCTGCTGGCGCCGGTGGCCGTCTTCGTGCAGCCGCGTGCCCAGAACCCCACGGGCATCAGCATGAGCGTCGGCCGATGCCGCGAGCTCGCCGACGTGCTGGCGGACTATCAGGCGGTCGTCGTCGAGGACGATCACTCGGGGGACATAGCGACGGGCGAGGACGTCAGCATCGGCATGCACCTGCCCGAGCGCACGGTGCACATTCGCAGCTATTCCAAGTCGCACGGTCCCGACCTGCGGATCGCGGCTGTTGGCGGGTCGGCTGATGTCATCGTTCCGCTGGTGTCCCGACGCATGCTCGGTCCGGGCTGGACCAGTCGGCTCATTCAGGCCGTGCTGGTCGAGCTGCTCACTGACCCGGCAGCCATCGCTGCGGTGACACGGGCCCGGTCCACGTATGCGATGCGCAGCCTCGCGGTGCGGGCCGGCCTTGCGGGTGAGGGCGTGACGAGCACGACGGGAGAAGGCATCAATGCCTGGGTCGAGGTTGCTGACGAACGATCGGCCCTCATCACCCTGGCCGCCCTGGGGCTGCGGGTCTCCCCGGGCTCCCCGTTCATGGTCGGCGGCAGTCCGAGCACGCATGTACGGGTGACGACCGGAGTGCTCGATGAGCATGACGTCGATCAACTGCAGCACGTCATCAGCAGTTTGGTGGCTGCCGCCAAGGCCGGCCCGACACTGCGAGGAGTATAGGGATTCGTCGCCGCATGACGATTCGACAACGATTTCCATTGCTTGGCCGTTGTTTCAACAGGGAATCCCGCGATAATGCCTTGTCTCGCACCCCTTTCCGTGGTTGTATGCCCCGACGCACCTGTCGGGTTTCGGCGGTACGGCACACCTGCCAAGGAGGTCCCTTCCGTGACTGACGCCGTCTTCTCGGGTGGTCGCGCCCGACCTGGCACGTCCGGCGAGACCTTCGACGTCACGAACCCGGCCGAGGGCACGGTCGTCGAGAGCATGACGATCGCCAGCGTGGCCGATGTCGAGCAGGCGGTGGCCCATGCGGCTGATGCCTTCGGCGACTGGTCCCGCGCCGCTCCCGCCGAGCGTTCGGGAGCCCTGACCCGCCTCGCCGCGATCCTGGAGGGGCGCGCCCGCGAGTATGCCGAGGCCGAGACCCAGCAGACCGGGAAGCCGATCCGCCTCACGACTGAGTTCGACGTGCCCGGCTCCATCGACAACGTGTCGTTCTTCGCTGGCGCAGCGCGACACCTAGAGGGCTCCGCCGCAGCCGAGTGGGATGGCACGCACACGTCGATGATCCGACGCGAGCCGATCGGTGTCGTCGGGTCGATTGCGCCGTGGAACTACCCGTTGCAGATGGCCATGTGGAAGATCCTCCCGGCAATCGCTGCTGGCAACACGATCGTTCTGAAGCCCGCAGAGATGACACCGATCACGTCGCTCATGCTGGCGGCCGACTGCTCGGCGGCCGGAATCCCCGACGGCGTGGTCAATGTGGTCATGGGTGCCGGTCGATCCGTCGGTGAGGCGCTTATCGGCGACCCCCGCGTTTCGATGGTGTCGTTCACCGGGTCCACACCGGTCGGGCAGCGCGTGATGGAGATCGCCACCAGGACAGTGAAGCGGGTGCATCTCGAACTCGGCGGGAAGGCCCCCTTCGTCGTCTTCGATGACGCTGACCTCGAGGCCGCTGCGCATGGCGCCGTCGCCGGTGCCCTCATCAACACGGGCCAGGACTGCACGGCAGCAACGCGCGCCTATGTGCAGCGGCCGCTGTACGACGCCTTCGTCGCCGCAACGGCGGAACTGTTCGATGGTGTGCTTCTGGGTGATCCGATGGATCCGGCGACTGACCTGGGCCCGCTCATCTCGGTGCGCCAGCAGCAGGCCGTGGCTGGGTTTGTGGAGCGGGCGCGCGGCTACGGCGCCACCATCGCCGCCGGAGGAGTGATCCCCGGGGGCGATCTCGCCAAGGGCGCCTACTACCGCCCGACGCTCGTCACGGATGTCGCGCAGGACTCTGAGATCGCCAGGGACGAGATCTTCGGCCCGGTGCTCGTGGTTCTGCCGTTCGATACGGACGAGGAGGGTCTTGCCCTAGCCAACGACACGATCTACGGGCTGGCGGCATCTGCCTGGACGACCGATATCTTCCGCGGCCTGCGGGCCTCGCGTGAGATCCAGGCCGGGTGTGTGTGGATCAACGACCACATCCCGATCGTGAGCGAGATGCCGCACGGCGGCTACAAGCAGTCCGGCTTCGGCAAGGACATGTCGATGTACGCCTTCGAGGAGTATACGAATGTCAAGCACGTGTCCATGGACATCACGGGTGTAGCCCGCAAGCCATGGCACCGCACTATCTTCACTGGAAACTGATCCGAACCCGATAGCCTGCAATTCCGACCCAAGTACAGGACTGAACATGACCTCGCAGCGACCTGAAGCCATTGCCGCCCTCGCAGGAACCATGCGCTCGGCGGTTTCCCGGCGCCGACTGCTTCAGGCTGCGGGGCTCGGCAGCGTGGCCATGGTTGCGGCGGCCTGCGGTGCAGGTGGTGATGCGGGAGCGGAGGCGACCGGTGCAGCGTCAGCGGCCGTCGCTGAGGACCTCAGCGACACGGACATGACGGCGAACTGGTCCAACTGGCCCCTGTACATCGACATCGACGAGGCATCCGGTGAGCGCCCCACCCTCGAGGCCTTCCAGAAGGAATCGGGTATCGCGGTCACGTATACAGAGGACGTCAACGACAACAACGAGTTCTTCGCCAAGGTCCGTACCCAGCTCGAGCAGGGTCAGGACATCGGTCCGCGACATCGTGGTGCTGACCGACTGGATGGCCGCCCTGTGGATCCAGAACGGCTACGCGCAGAAGCTCGACAAGTCGATCATGCCTAACGCCGGCAACATCATCCCGCGGCTGGCCAGCGTCTCGTTCGACCCCAATCGCGACTACACGATGCCCTGGCAATCCGGTATTGCCGGCCTTGGCTACAACGTCGCCGCCTACAAGGAGGCGACAGGGAAGGACAAGCTGACGACGCTTGATGGGCTCTTCGATCCAGCGCTGAAGGGCCGCGTCACCGTGCTCTCGGAGATGCGCGACACGATGGGCGTCATCATGGCGTCGCAGGGCAATGACCCGTCCAGCTTCACCGATGACCAGTTCAGCCAGGCCATCGACGAGCTCACCAAGCAGGTCGACAGCGGTCAGATCCGTCAGGTCACCGGCAACGACTACATCGCGGCACTTGAGTCGGGCGACGTCATCGCCGTGCTGGGCTGGTCGGGGGACATCTTCGCCCTTGGCGAGGAGTACGCGTTCGAGATCCCGGAGACCGGCGGCACCCTGTGGACCGACAACATGCTGATCCCCGCGCTCGCACAGCACAAGAAGAACGGCGAGCTGATCATGAACAACTACTACAACCCAGAGGTCGCGGCGCAGGTGGCGGCGTACGTCAACTACATCTGCCCGGTCGAGGGCGCGCAGGCCGCGATGGAGAAGATCGACCCGGCGCTCGCTTCCAGCGAGTTCATCTTCCCCAGCGCCGCCATGATGGAGCGCACGTTCGTGTTCATGGAGCTGACGCCCGAGCAGAACGACACGTACGAGCGCACCTTCCAGAAGGCCATCGGGAACTGACGGACTCCCCGTCTCACCAGGCACGGCGAGAGAGGTATCGGTGGCGAACAACGAGGCACGTCCGGTGGAGGACCTTCACCTGCGGAACCTGACGAAGAAGTTCGGTGACGTGGCCGCGGTCGATGACCTGACCCTCACCATCCCGGCGGGGTCGTTCTTCGCCCTCCTGGGTGCGTCGGGCTGTGGCAAGACCACGACGCTGCGCATGGTTGCGGGGCTTGAGGATCCCACGGGTGGGACGATCAGCATCGGCGACAAGGACATCACGGCGCTGCGCGCTTTCGAGCGGCCGGTCAACACGGTCTTCCAGTCGTATGCGCTCTTCCCGCACCTCGACATCTTCGAGAATGTCGCCTTCGGCCTTCGGCGCCGTGGCGTCAAGGACGTGAAGGCCACCGTGGAGCAGATGCTCGACCTGGTGGAGTTGGCACCGATGGCCAGGCGCAAGCCCACCCAGCTCTCCGGTGGCCAGCAGCAGCGGGTGGCTGTCGCCCGCGCGCTGATCAACAAGCCGGATGTGCTCCTGCTCGACGAGCCGCTCGGCGCACTCGACCTCAAGCTCCGTCGGCAGATGCAGATCGAGCTTAAGCGGATCCAGACGGAGGTCGGCACGACCTTCGTGCACGTGACGCACGATCAGGAGGAGGCCATGACGATGGCCGACACCGTCGCCGTCATGAACTCCGGCCGCATCGAGCAGTTGGGCCACCCGGCGGATATCTACGAACTGCCGCGCACGGTGTTCGTGGCCAACTTCCTGGGCCAGTCCAACCTCATCGCCGGCACACGCGGGGGGAACTCCGGCGATGATCTGCTGGTGGAGGCCAACGGTCTCACGTTCGCGATTCCCGCCGACCGGTGCTTCGTCGACGGGTCAAGTGTCATCGTCGGAGTCAGGCCCGAGAAGATCACGATCCTCGATGCCGTGGATGCTGACCGGATTCCCGACCATCACAACCGACTGTCTGGTCGAGTCACCGATGTCTCGTACATGGGCGTCTCGACCCAGTACCTGGTCCAGTCGGCGTGGGACCAGGAGTTCATCGTGTTCGAGCAGAACGTCGTGGTGGGCGACCGCAGCGATGTCGGGGACGACGTCGTCATCCACTGGTCCCCGCGCCACACATTCGGGCTCGATGGCTCCGCCGGCGCCTCGGTGGGCGTCGATCCGGAGGTCCTGGCGCTGGAGGCCGTGAACGCGAGCCTCGTCTCCGACGCCCCGGAGGCCTGATCGTGGTCGCCGTCGTCGAACGGGCTACGTGCTCCTATTCCCTGGGATGGCGTGGCTCGGAGTGTTCTTCGCCATTCCGTTCGTCACCCTGTTCCTGACGAGCCTGCAGCAGCCCATCCCCGGCAAGTCGGGGAAGTACATGTTCGGGCTCGAGTTCGGCAACTATGTGACCGCGTTCACCGAGTACTGGCCGGTGTTCCTGCGCTCATTCGTGTACGCCGGCATTGCCACAGTGCTGGCACTGTGCATCGCCTATCCGCTCGCGTACTTCATCGCCTTCCGTGCGGGCAAATGGCGATCGCTGATGCTGGTACTCGTCATCGCACCATCGTTTGCGTCCTTCCTGCTGCGCACCTACGCCTGGAAGACCATCCTGTCCGACGAGGGCATCGTCACCTCGACGCTCAATGCCCTCCACCTGCTGCCCGACGGCCGCATCCTCAACACGGGCATTGCGGTGGTGGCCGGTCTGACCTACAACTTCCTGCCCTTCATGATCCTGCCCCTCTACGCGGCGCTGGAGAAGATCGACCCGCGCCTCATCGAGGCAGCGAGCGACCTCTACGCCTCCCCGCAGACGGCGTTCCGCAAGGTGACCTGGCCGTTGTCGATGCCGGGTGTCGTCGCGGGCACCCTGCTGACGTTCATCCCGGCGGCGGGTGACTACATCAACGCGGAGCTGCTCGGATCGACGGGCAACCGCATGATCGGCAATGCCATCCAGACCAACTTCATCGAGTTCCGCGACTACCCGACCGCCAGTGCACTGTCATTCATGCTGATGGCGGCCATCCTGGTGCTGGTGTTCACCTATATCCGCCGAGCGGGGACGGAGGACCTCCTCTGATGCGTTGGCTGCGGAAGAACCTCATAGGGATCATTGCGATCCTGGTGCTGGTCTACCTGTTCATCCCGATTGCCGTCATCATGATGCTCAGCTTCAACAACCCCAAGGGGAAGTACAACCTGAGCTGGAACGAGTTCTCACTCGATGCGTGGACGAACATCTGCGGCGTGCCCGGGGTGTGCTCCTCCTTCGTGACAAGCATCGAGATCGGCATCATCTCCACGCTGGTCGCGACTGCACTCGGCACGATGATCGCGTTCGCCCTCGTCCGCTACCGCTTCCGCGGACGCAGCACCACGAACCTGCTGATCTTCCTTCCGATGGCGACACCGGAAGTCGTCATGGGCGCGAGCCTGCTGGCCCTATTCCTGAACCTGCGCTTCCCGCTCGGGCAGGGGACCGTCATCATCGCGCACAAGGCGCGCCTGCAGGGGATGGATCCGCGGCTGGAGGAGGCTGCACGCGACCTGTACGCAGATCCGCGGGGCGTGTTCCGCTACGTCACATTCCCGCTGGTACTGCCCGGCATCATGGGGGCAGCGCTGCTGGGCTTCTCCCTGTCGTTCGATGACTTCATCATCAGCTTCTTCAATGCCGGCACCCTCGTGACCTTCCCGATCTACATCTGGGGCGCAGCCCAGCGTGGCATCCCCGTGCAGGTGAATGCCCTTGCGACTCTGGTGTTCCTGGTGGCACTGCTCATCGTCCTGACTGGTCAGTTCGTCAGCCATCGGCGTCGCAGGGCGCTGGAGAGCCCGGCGCCGATCACCGTCGACCTGATGTCGCGTTCGTAGCGGACCGCGTAGCATGGCCTGAACTGCGAGATGGCCGAAGGGACTGGTGGGACGACGGAGCGCGACGGCTCCG
>JAPLBU010000257.1 GCA_026392575.1 Actinomycetota bacterium
CACCTCACCTACAGCCGCAGGGCCATGGCCGCAGATCAGGTGGGGCTCATGTCCGCCCTCGGGCACGAGCGCTTCACGGTTGCCGGCCACGACCGGGGCGGCCGGGTCGCCCACCGGATGGCCCTCGATCATCCCGAGCGTGTGGAGCGCGTGGCCGTCCTTGACATCGTTCCCACACTCCACATGTTCGAGAACGTCGATCGCGCGATGGCGCAGTCGTACTTCCACTGGTTCTTCCTCAATCAGCCCTTCGACCTGCCCGAGCGCCTGATCACGGCCGACCCCGAGGGCTGGATCGCCAGCCGCTTCCGCGGCCGGACGTCCAGTCCCTGGCGCGTGGAGGCCGACGCGCTCGAGGAGTACGTGGGCGCCTTCCGCGACCCCGCCCGTGTCGCTGCGACCTGTGCCGACTACCGGGCCGCCGCCTCGATCGACCTGGTGCACGACCGCGAGGATCGCCTGGCGTCGCGACGCATTGCGCAGCCGCTCCTGGCGGTGTGGGGAGCGTCGAGCTACGTCGGCCGTCACTTCGACGTGACGCGCGTGTGGCAGGACTATGCCGAGGACGTCTCGGGCGTCGCCGCGCCGTCGGATCACTACGTGCCCGAGGAGGTGCCGGACCTGACGGTGCGGCTGCTCACGCGCTTCGCGCGGGGAGAGGCCGGGGCATGACCGTCGACGAGGAGCACATGCTGCGAGGGCTGCGTGCCCTGGTCGAGGCGGAGACCCCGAGCGGCGACCTGCAGGCCCTGCAGCGGGGATTCGGCGTGCTGGCCGAACTCGTCGTCGAGCACACCGGCCGCACGCCCCAGGTGGGCACGGGGCGCGACGGCGTGCCCTACCTGTACCTGGTCCCGCTCCTCGAGCCGAGCATCCTCGTCGTCGGGCACCTCGACACCGTCTGGCCGCTCGGGACGCTCGCCGACATCCCGTTCATGGTCGAGGGCGGGGTCGTGCGGGGGCCGGGTGTCTTCGACATGAAGGCCGGCCTCATGGTCGCGCTGGCGGCGATGGCGACCACGTCCCAGGCGGAGCATGTGGGGCTGCTGGTCACCGGCGACGAGGAAGTGGGATCCGTGGCGGGGCGCGAGCTTGTCGAGCGGTACGGGGTGCGCGCGGATGCTGTCATCGTCCCCGAGCCGGCGGCGCCGGGGGGAGCGCTGAAGGCGACCCGCAAGGGCGTCGGCATCTACCAGTTCATCCTCGGCGGACGGGCGGCGCACGCCGGGCTGGAGCCCGAGCGGGGTGCGAACACCACGGTGGAGCTGGCTGACCTCGTGCGAGACCTCGTGTCCTTGCAGGACCTCAGTCGAGGCACCACGGTGACGCCGACGGTCGTGACATCCGGCACCACCGTCAACACGGTGCCGGAACATGCGACCCTGCACGCGGACGTCCGGTCGTGGACGACATCGGAACTGCAACGGGTCGATGCGGCCGTGCGCGCTCGCCGTGAGTCGGTGGCCGGCGTCACGGTGCAGGTGTCCGGCGGCATCAACAGGTTCCCCCTGGAGGCGGACGCGTCCGACCGCTTCGTGGCGCTCGCCCTCCAGGTGGCACGGGAGGTCGGCCTGGAGCCCATGGGCGCAGTGGGCGTGGGAGGCGGATCGGACGGCAACTTCGTCGGCGCCCTCGGCATCCCGACGCTCGACGGCGCAGGCGCGGTCGGCGGCGGAGCCCACGCACGTGACGAGTGGGTCGACGTCGCCTGTCTCGTCCCGCGCTCTCTCTGGCTGGCCCGAGTGGTTGAGCGGGTGGTTGAGGCGGCGCAGGACGGTGGGTGGCCGTCGAGGGGCGCCCTCCGGATCAGCTAGCGGGGCCCGCCGTCGGCACGGGCAGCGATCGAATCGAGGATCGCCTCGAGGCCCAGGTCGAAGACGCGCGGATCCTCGAGGGGGAGGAGGGCGCTCGCATGCTGCGACAGGTGCGGGAACTCGACCGGATCCAGGCCTTGGGAGTCGACCTGCATCTGCACGCGGTCCTTGACCCGCAGCTCCGGGTCCATGCAGGCGACCGTTGCCTCGAAGCTCGCCATGGCGCGGATGTAGTTGCCGAGCAGGCGGAGGTGGAGGGCAGCCTCCTCCGGGGGGAGTCCCGCCTGCTCGAGCGCGTTCAGGGTGAACTCGACGGTCAGGAACTCAGTCCGGCGGTGGGTGGAGCGGGCGGACATGTCGTGGGCGAAGGGCGCATAGCGCAGGTAGTGCTGGCGGATCTGGGCCGCGACCAGGAGCACGTCCTCCCTCCAGTCGCCGGTGGAGACGAGCGCCTCGCCGTAGGAGCGATCCCGAAGGGTGTCGATGACCTCCAGCAGGAGCTCGTCCTTGTCCCGGAAGTGCCGGTAGATCGATGTCGCATGCGCGCCCAGTTCGGTGCCGAGCGCCTGGAAGGTCAGTCCGCTGAGACCGTCGCGCTCGGCGACGCGGATGGCCGCATCGATGATCACCGATCGGTTCAGGCTGTCGCGCGCGCGCCGGGGCCGCGCCGAGCCGGCGGGTGCGGGAGCCCCGGCGGAGCCCGTCGATGCGCCCCCGGTCGCCTTCCTGCCTTCACCAGCCACGACGCCTCCAGTGGATTCCTTCCGCGGACCCTACGGCAAACCGGCCATATTCCAAGTCAATAACAATGACTATCTCTTTGTCTAAAGGCATTGTGTAGCGCTCCGCGGGCAGGTAGCCTCGCCGCGCATAGGCGTGCACGGGTCGGACGCCGACCGAGACATTGGAGGTATTCATGAGCAGTTCCATTGCGGCATCCGGAGCACGCAGGCGGGCCACGGTCCTCATCAGCGGCCTGGCCGGACTGGCGCTGCTGGCCACCGCCTGCACCAGCCAGAGCAGCGAGGAGGCGACGAGCGCTCCCGCCACCGAGGCGGCCAGCAGCAGCGCGGCGAGCGCCCCGGCCGCCGAGCTGCAGCAGGGGGGCACCCTCGTCATCGGCGCGGAGCAGGAGCCCGACTGCATGGACTGGATCGCCAGCTGCGCGGGGTCCATCTGGGGTTCGTACATGGCTCAGGTCACGACGATCCCCGTCGCCTTCAACGTGCGCAAGCAGGGTGAGGACTGGCTGCCGGAGGTGTCCGGGATCCTCGCCTCCGAGCCGGTGGTGAGCGCTGGTCCGCCCCAGACCGTCACCTACACGCTCAACCCGGCCGCCGTGTGGTCTGATGGCACGCCGATCACGTCCGCCGACCTGAAGTACACGGCGCTGCAGATCCGCGACGGGGAGGACATCCTCGACAAGACCGGGTACTCCGACATCACGGACGTCGCGACGCCGGACCCGCAGACGGCCGTCGTCACCTTCGACAAGGCATTCGCCGGCTGGAAGACCCTCTTCAGCGGCAGCACCGGCGTCCTGCCGAGCCACCTGCTGGAGGGCAAGGACCGGGCAGCGCTGATGAAGGACGGCTACACCTGGAGCGGCGGCCCCTGGATCATCGAATAGTGGAAGAAGGGCGAAACGATCACGCTCGTGCCCAACGCCGGCTCCTGGGTCAAGAGCGGCCAGCTCGACGCGATCTACCCCACACCCCAGCTCGACGCGATCGATCAGATCAACGCTGGGCTTCCCGGCGCGAAGGTTCAGGTCGAGCCGGTCTCTGGCAATCTCGAGGCCCTGTGGATGAACAACGCCAAGCCGATCCTCGCGTCCACGGCCGTGCGCCAGGCCATCAGCTACGCCATTGACCGGGCGGCGATCGTGGGTCGCATCTACGGCCCGCTCGACGTCAAGAACCCGGCCCAGAGCTTCTACCCGCCGATCCTGTCGGCGTTCGGCGGCCAGGACTTCTCCGTGTACGGCCTGGACCTGGCCAAGGTCGATGAGCTGATGACTGGCGATGGCTGGGCGAAGAACGGCGACGGCATCTGGGCGAAGGGTGCGGACACGGCCACCTTGACGATCAGCACGATCGCTGGCAACAAGCGACGCGAGCTGATGCAGCAGGTGCTGCAGCAGCAGCTCAAGGACGCCGGCTTCGGCCTGACAATCCAGAACGCCGCTGCTCCTGACCTCTTCGGCAAGATCCTTCCCGATGGGGACTTCGACCTGGGCATCTGGACCCTGGTCACGACGTTCCCGGACCCGAGCCTGAGCTACGCGTTCGACTCCACCAACATCCCGAGCGAGGCCAACGAGTTCTCCGGCCTGAACTACTCGCGCACGGACGTCGCCGGACTCAACGACGTGCTGGCGACGGTGGACACGTCGACCGATGATGCAACCCGGCTGGCAGCTACGCAGGAGGGCGACAAGCTCCTCGCCGACTCTGCGACATCCCTGCCTTTGGCGGCCGTGCCGAACGTCCTGCTCACGCTGGACAAGATTGGCGGACCCGTGTCCATCAATCCGTCCGAGGGGCCATTCTGGAACCTCGAGCAGTGGGGATTGGTGGGCTGACCTACCTGCGGGGCCGGCACCGAGAGCGATGAGGTGCCGGCCCGCAGTTCGCCACCCCACAGGTGCGGCACCGCTGTCACCCAACACGATCGGAGGGAGGGGATCCACCGTTGGTGAGGTATGCGCTGCGACGGCTGCTGTACTCCCTCCCGGTATTGCTGGTCGGAAGCTTCTTGCTGTTCTGGGCAGTACGCACCGTATTCGACCCCCTGCTGAAGCTGCGGCAGGTCCGCGATCCCAGCGTGATCGCCCGCGAGACGGAGCGGCTCGGCCTCGACCAGGGGATCCTCACTCAGTACTGGCGTTGGCTGTCCGGCTTCCTGACGGGCGACTGGGGGGTCAGCAGTCGCACGTCCGGCGACGTGCGACCCATGATCCAGTCAGCACTCACGGTGACCCTCGAACTGCTGGTCTGGGGGCTCATCTTCGCGACGCTGGCCGCGGTGCTCATCGGCGTGTGGTCAGCCGTGCGCCAGTACTCGCTGTCCGATCACACGCTCACCGGGCTCTCCTACCTCGGGCTTGCGTTGCCGGCATTCTGGTTCGGCCTGATGCTCATCCAGGTCCTGGCCGTCTGGCCGCAGCAGATGTTCGGGTGGAGCGAGCCGCTCTTCTTCTTCGTGGGCCTGTCGTCTCCTGATCAGGAGCCATCGTTCGTCGACACGGCGCGACACATGGTGCTGCCCGTCCTCACACTGACGGTCGGCCTGGTCGCCGTGTGGAGTCGGTTCACGCGCAGCTCGATGCTCGACGCGCTCTCCAGCGACTATGTGCGCACCGCCCGCGCCAAGGGCGTCCCGCGCCACCGTGTCGTCATCCACCATGCCCTGCGCAATGCGTGGGGACCGCTGATCACCGTGATCGCCATCGATGCGGCCCTCCTCATCGGCGGACTGCTCGTCACCGAGCAGGTCTTCTCCATCCCGGGAATGGGCCGCCTCTTCCTCGACTCCCTGCTCGCGGGCGACGTGTTCGTGCTTCTCCCGTGGATGCTCATCACGGGTATCGCCGTCATCGTCCTGAACCTCTTTGCCGACATCGCCTACGGCGTGCTCGATCCCCGGGTGCGAGTGACATGACCACAGCCAGCGCGCAACCCACGGTCGTCCACAAGAAGCGCCCACGCTTCTGGACGCGATTCTCCAGGCACCGACTCGCCGTCCTCGGAGCCGTGATCCTCGCCGTCCTGGCGATCAGCTGCTACGGCGCGGCGTTCATCGCCCCCTACGACCAGGACGAGCAGGACCTGCTCCTCGGCCCCACGCCGCCGTCATGGGACCACCTCCTGGGCACCGACGAGCTCGGCCGCGACTACCTGACTGAGATCCTCTACGCAGGTCAGCTCTCGCTGTCCCTCGCGCTCGGCGTCGCTCTGATGGCCACCGCGATCGGGGTGTTCATCGGTGCCGTGGCCGGCTACCGAGGAGGGTGGGTCGACGACCTGTTCATGCGCATCACCGACCTATTCCTGGTCGTTCCCGCCATTGCCCTGCTGGCCCTCGCCCTGCAGGGACTCGGCCGCAACCCGCTGTCGATCGTGCTCGTTCTGTCGCTCATCGGCTGGACGTACATCGCGCGCGTGGTGAGAGGCCAGGTGCTGTCCCTGCGCGAGCGCGAGTTCATCGACGCAGCCCGAGTGATCGGGGCCAAGGACCACCAAGTCCTGATCCGCCACATCCTGCCCAACCTCGGCGGACTCATCGCCGTCAACGTGGCCCTCGCGGTGGCCGGAGCGATCATCATCGAATCGACGCTGAGCTTCCTCGGCTTCGGCGTCCAGCCCCCGCAGACGAGCTGGGGCAACATGCTCAGCCAGGCCTCCGGACTCATCGGCACGTCCAAGGTCTACCTGCTGTACTTCCCCGGCCTGTTCATCCTGATCACCGTGCTGGCCGTCAACTTCGTTGGCGATGGGCTGCGCGATGCCCTCGACCCTCGGTCCACGTCGCAGCCCACGCCTCGTCGGGGACGCTCATGACGGCCGAATCCATGCCACCGCCCATGCTCGAGGTGACGGCGCTCTCGGTCACCTTCCGATCGCGCGAGGGAGACATCGAGGCGCTTCGCGACGTGTCCTTCACCATTGCCTCTGGCGAGTCCGTCGGCGTCGTCGGCGAGTCAGGCTCGGGAAAGAGCCTCACGAGCGCGGCGATCATGGGATTGCTCCCCGCGAACGCGATCGTGTCCGGCTCGGTTCGACTCCTGGGGCAGGAGCTCCTCGGCGCCAAGGAATCGACGCTGCGGGACCTGCGTGGGAGGCGCATGGCGGTCATCGCCCAGGACGCCCTGACGGCGCTCAATCCCGTGCACACCGTGGGTGCCCAGATCGCGGAAGCGATCAAGGTCCACGACGGCACCCTGTCCAAGGCGCAACTGCGCTCGCGGGCCATCGAGCTCCTCGACCTCGTCGGTATCCCGCAGCCCGCGTCGCGAGTCGACAACTATCCGCACGAGTTCTCCGGGGGCATGCGGCAGCGCGCGCTCATCGCCATGTGCGTGGCGAACGAGCCGGATCTCGTCATCGCCGATGAGCCCACGACCGCACTCGACGTGACCGTTCAGGCTCAGGTGCTCGACGTGCTCGAGCGCATCCAGGACCGTACCGACAGCTCGCTCATGCTCATCACGCATGACCTCGGTGTCGTCGCCGGCGTCGCTGATCGGGTGGTCGTCATGTACTCCGGAAGCCTGGTGGAGGACGGCGACGTCGACTCGGTCTTCTACGACACCGCCCATCCCTACACCCGCGGCCTCCTGGCCTCCCTGCCGCGGCTGGACGCCCGCGATCGCTCCGAACCGCTGTACCGCATCCCCGGTTTCCAGCCACCCCCCGTGCAGAGACCTCACGGGTGTCCCTTCCATCCACGCTGCGACATCGCGATCGCTGGCGTCTGCGACGTCGAAACGCCCACCGTCCATGTCATCGGCCCCAGCCACCAGGCGACCTGCCACGCCATCGCCCGTCAGGACGGTGGGTCATGATGGCAGTGCTCGAGGTGCGCGACCTGGTCAAGGAGTACCCCGTCCGAAGCGGTGTCCTTCGACGCGTCACCGGCTCGGTCAAAGCCGTCAATGGCGTGTCCTTCACCCTCGAGCGCGGCCGAACCCTCGGACTGGTCGGCGAGACCGGCTGCGGCAAGTCGACCGTCGGCCGCTGCCTGGTGAACCTGATCACGCCCACGTCGGGATCGGTCCTGCTCGAGGGTCGCGACGTAGCAGGCCTGTCTCCGGCCGATCTGCGCACCGCCCGCCGGCAGATCCAACTGGTGTTCCAGGATCCCTATGCATCGCTGGATCCGCGACAGACCGTTGAAGCGATCGTCGGGGAGCCCCTGCAACTGCATGGGCTGGCCCGAGGGCAGGAGCGGCAGCGCACCGCACAACTGCTCGACCTTGTCGGCCTCAGCGCATCACTGCTCGACCAGTACCCGCACGAGCTCTCGGGAGGCCAGCGGCAACGCGTCGGGATCGCCCGCGCTCTGGCCCTCGAGCCGGAAGTGATCGTGCTTGACGAGCCCGTCAGCGCACTGGACGTCAGCGTGCAGGCCGGTGTCCTGAATCTGCTCGAGGAGCTCCAGCAGCACCTCAACCTGGCCTACGTGTTCATCGCCCACGACCTGTCCGTCGTCCGGCACGTCAGTCACGAGGTCGCCGTGATGTACCTCGGACGCATCGTCGAGCACGTCGACGCCGACCGGCTCTACACGTCCCCGCGGCACCCCTACACCAAGGCGCTGCTGTCCGCCGTTCCCGTTCCCGATCCGCGAGTGGAGCGGTCCCGCCAGCGGATCCTGCTCGAAGGAGACCTGCCGTCGCCCCTGGACCTGCCGCAGGGGTGTGCCTTCAGGAGCCGCTGCTGGAAGCAGACCGACGCGTGCAGCACCGTTCCCCGACTTGTCGACGATGCGGGTCACGCGGTGGCCTGCTATCACCCCGAACCCGCCTGAACCGGAGTCACGCATGTCCGCCTCGATCTCCGCGCGACGCCTCCGCTCCCCGTACCCGATCGTCATCAGGGCAGTTCGAGGGCCAGCGGACCTCGCCGTCGTGATCAATCAGGACACGGCTGGACTGACCGCGGCGCTATGGCACGGGCAGGCCCGCACGTTGCAGCCCCTCGCCTTCGACCATGCCACATACGCGACGACCGCGACGCCCGACGGACGCCACCTGCTGGACCTGGACGACCCCACCGGGTCCGAGGTCGGCCATCTCCACGCGTTTCCGATCGATGGCGGCGACGCCGTCGACCTCACGCCGCACCTCGGCGCCTACACGATCCGCGGGATCGACTGCGCCACCGACGGACGCACGGTCCTGGTCACCGGTGCTGACGAGTCCGGCTTCTTCGTCCTGGTCACCAGTATCGAGAGCCCGGAGACATCGAGGGTCATCTTCCACTCCCCGAATGAGTCGTGGTCTGGCATCCTCTCCGCCGAAGCGGCGATGGTGGCGCTCGAGACGACGGATCACAACCCCGGAGTCCGACGCTTCGCCGTCACCGTGCTGGACACCGCGACCGGGGATCGCCTCGCGACGCTGTCCGATGGGCCCGTCGGGCCGATCCGCCCCGTCCGCTTCGCCCAGGAGCCCGGTATGGGACCCGGTCAGCGGCACGCGTACAGACATCCCCCTGGCTGAGGTGGCCGGCGACGTTGTCCCCCTCGACTGGCACTCAGCAACGGGACGGGTGCTCCTCGTTCACGTCGATGACGGCATCCACCGTCTGCTCGAGCACGACCTGGCATCGGGAACGACGTCAGGTCTCGACCACCCACCGGGCGCCTACTTCGAACCAGACACCGGATCGGAGTTCCCCGTCATCTGGGCGTCCTACTACGCCCCGGACGGGGCCCGACGACTGGTGCGCAGCCGGTGGGATGTGCCTCTCCACATCCTCGAGTCCCGCGGGACCGAGGCACCCGTTGTGGCTCTGCCACCAGCCGCGGTGCCGCCCGCTACGGACTTCACTTCGCGCATGATCACCAGCCGCGACGGTACGCGCGTGCAGCTGTGGGTCGGGCTTCCTGACGATGCGTCGCCTCGGCGCGGGACCATCCTCGAAGTACACGGCGGTCCCA
>JAPLBU010000299.1:0-4449 GCA_026392575.1 Actinomycetota bacterium
CGAGGTAGTCGCGAATCAGCAGGACGCGATCGGCGTCGACGCCGGCGACGAGTTCGTTCAGCTGCAGGGACAGCAGCCGACCCTCTGTGCCCAGTTCCACGACGTAGTTGTCGACCTCGCGGCGGATGCGGCGCACCATCTCGCCTCGCTGCGCGACGATGCAGACGTCGCGCACCGTGACCAGGTTCTCGATCTCGAGGGCGGAGAGTGTTCCGCTTACCTCGTCCAGGCGCGACTTGTATCGCTCGAGTGTGGCGAGGGCCTGGTTGGCGCGCGACAGGATCTCACGGGACTCCTCCAGGACATGTCGACGTCCGTCGACGTAGATCGCGACGATGTTCATGGACTTACTGACACTGATGACGGGGTGGCGTGTCTGTCGCGAAACCCGGTCGGCCGTGCGGTGCCGCGTGCCGGTCTCCTCGGTGGGGAGGTTCGGGTCGGGCATCAGCTGGACGGCCGCTCGCATGATGGTCTGCGCTCCATCGTCGATGACGATGGCACCGTCCATCTTCGAGAGCTCACGGAGCCGGGTGGCGGAGAAGGCAACATCGAGAACGAAGCCGCCGTTGGCGACCTGCTCGACGAGACGGTCCCAGCCGAGCACGATGAGGGCGCCGGTGCGTCCGCGAAGGATGCGCTCGAGGCCGTCGCGCAGTGCGGTGCCGGGCGCCACCATGGCGAGCACCTCGCGGATGCGGATGTCGGGTGCCGGATCTGTGCTCATGAGTCTCTCCGTGGTGTGGTGACCTGCCCCGAGGCGCGGGACAGTTGCTGTGCGGTGGCGATGGCCTCGTGGATGGAACCGACCTCGTGCATGCGCATCCCGGCGGGTACCGCACTCGGCGTACTGCGTGCGCGTAGTGCGCGGGTCGGGGCGATCACATCGGTGAAGCCGAGCCGGCCCGCCTCCGCCAGCCGCCGGTCGAGCGACGAGATGGGTCGGACGTCGCCGGCCAGACCGATCTCCCCGAATGCGACCAGGCCGGCGGGAAGGGGCACATCCGAGACGCTGCTGGCGATGGCGAGCGCCACTGCCATGTCGGTGGCGGGTTCGGTCAGTCGCACGCCGCCGACCGTCGCGACGAAGCAGTCGGCGGTGGCCAGCTTCACGCCCGCACGGCGCTCGAGCACGCCCAGCATCATGGCGATGCGTGAGGAGTCGAGTCCGCTGGTGACGCGGCGCGGCTGCGGCGCGGATGACGGGGCGATCAGCGCCTGCACCTCTGCGATCAGCGGGCGCCGGCCTTCCATCGTGACGGTGACGCAGGTGCCGGGTGCCATCTCGCGTCGGTCACCGAGGAACAGACCGCTGGGGTCGGACAGCCCCACGATGCCGTCGTCGACGAGCTCGAAGCAGCCGATCTCGTCGGCCGCACCGAAGCGGTTCTTGACCGCCCGCACGAGTCGGAGCGGACCCTGTCGGTCGCCCTCGAAGTGGAGGACGACGTCGACCAGATGCTCGAGGGTCCGGGGTCCCGGCGACCTCCTTGACCTGAGTGACGCCGCCAGCGGAGCCCTCGACCTCGGCGCTGGAGATGGTCTGCACGGAGTCGAGGACCAGCAGGGTCGGTGCGATGGCGTCGATCTGGCCCAGCACACTGCCCAGATCGGTCTCGGCGGCGATGAAGAGGTCGTCGGCGACGGCGTCGATGCGCTCAGCGCGCAGGCGCACCTGAGCAGCGGACTCCTCGCCCGTCACGTAAAGGGCCCGGTGGCCGCTTCGAGCCCAGGCGGCAGCGGTCTCGAGCAGCAGGGTGGACTTGCCGACGCCCGGCTCGCCGGCGAGCAGCAGGACGGCCCCGGGCACGAACCCGCCGCCGAGCACCCGGTCGAGTTCGTCGATGCCGGTGGGGACGGCGCGAGCCGTGGCGACGTCGACCTCGCCGATCGGGACGGCCGGGGTGCGGGTGACGGCTGCGGCCGTCGTTCGGGCGCGTGGCGCCCCGACCTCCTCGACGGTGCCCCACGCCTGGCACTCGCCGCAGCGGCCCACCCATTTCGGTGAGGTCCAACCGCAGTCGCTGCACCGGTAGGGGATGACCTGAGCGCGTGCCATCTCCGCTACCGGGGATCGGCTGGGTGGGGAGAGAGCCCGAGGTCGAAGCGGCCGTTCTGAAGCAGGAGCACGCGGGCCCGGCACAGCCGCGCCAGCTCGTCGTAGGCCGCCTGACCGATCAGCGCGACGATCTCGTCCCTGCCGGACTCGAACACCGGCTCGGTCCCGACATGTGCGTCGGTGTTCGCCGTGCAGTACCAAGCGAAGTCGTGGCCGCCGGGACCCCAGTCCTGCCGCTGGTACTCGCCGAGGACGATCACCAGGTACTCGGTGCCGTCCTCGATGGTGCGGTTCTCATAGGAGCGGCGCAGGGGCAACTGCCAGCACACCTCGGGCTTGGTCTCGATGAAGGAGACGCCCTCGGCGGCGGCGAGGTGGTGGAGGGCGCAACCGTAGCCACCGGCGAAGTCGGCGTCATTGTGGAAGATGCAGGCGCCCTTGACGACGCGGGTCTTCTCCTCGCCGTCCTCCTTCTCGGTCCAGCCCTTGCGGGTGCCGACTCTGTGGTGCTGCCAGAGCTCGGGGGTGAGCTTCTCCACCCAGGCTCCGACGCGCTTGCGGTCCTTCTTCTCGGAGAAGTGCGCACCGTGGACGCAGCAGCCGGCATCCGGCCGGGACGCGTCGATGCCCTGGCACCCTCGGCCGAAGATGCAGGTCCACCGCGAGGTCAGCCAGGTCAGATCCGCCTTGATCAGGTGAGCCGAATCGGCGGGGTCGACGAACTCGACCCACTGGCGCGGGAAACCAAGCATGACCTCAGGCATGGCGCCAGCCTACGTGGTGACACCGACCTCATCGCCGAAGTCGGTACCGTGCTGCGCGTCGATCGCGGATGCCGATAGTTTTCGACCTGTGCGACTTGGAGTTCTCGACCTCGGTTCGAACACCGTCCATCTGCTGCTCGTGGACGCCCACTACGGCGCGGCCCCGGTGCCCGCATCGAAACTGAAGATGCCGCTGCGCCCTTCGTCAGCCGGGGCCAACGGCTGGCGGAGGACAAGGGCGCGACCGCGATCATGGCCTTCGCCACATCAGCTATCCGGGAGGCCGCCAACGGCGAGGAGGTGCTCTCGCGGGTGCGGGCCGAGACGGGGCTGGAGATCGAGGTCCTGTCGGGCGAGGACGAGGCGCGGATGACCTTCCTGGCCGTCCGACGGTGGTTCGGCTGGTCCAGCGGCCGGATTCTCGGCCTCGACATCGGCGGTGGATCGCTGGAGATCGCCTCCGGGACCGATGAGGAACCCGATGTGGCGGTCTCCGTCCCGCTCGGAGCCGGACGCCTGACCCGGGACTTCTTCGCGGGTGACCCGCCCGATCCCGAGTCCGTCCGGCGCCTGCGTCGCCACGTGCGTGCGAGCATCGCGGAGGTGGTCGCTCGGGTCCGTCGAGTCGGCGAGCCCCGCATCGCGGTCGCGACGTCGAAGACCTTCCGCCAGCTCGCGCGTATCGCTGGGGCGGCACCCTCGAGCGAGGGCAGCCACGTGCGCCGCGTGCTGCGGGTCGAGGACCTGCGCGAGATCGCCCCGCGGCTCGCCGGCATGACGGCGGCAGAGCGCAGCAGGATCCCCGGCGTTTCCGAGGGTCGTTCGGAGCAGTTGGTGGCGGGTGCCATCGTTGCCGAAGCGGCCATGGATCTGCTGGAGCTGGAGGAGCTCCTCGTCTGCCCGTGGGCGCTACGCGAGGGGATCATCCTGCATCGCATGGACGGCCTGCCCCGGTGACGGCAGCAGTAACGGATCCCCTGGCCGGGCTCACGGCGGCTGAGGTCGCCGAGCGGGTTGCCGACGGCCGGGCCAACACCGCCCCCGATGCGCGCAGCCGCAGCCTGGCGGACATCGTCCGGGCCAACACGTTCACCTGGTTCAACGGGCTGATCGGCTTCCTGTGGATCGTGATGCTGCTCGTTGCCCCGATCCAGGACTCGCTCTTCGGCTTCGTCATCGTCGCGAACACGGGCATCGGAATCATCCAGGAGTGGCGGGCATCGCGGACCCTGGCGAAGCTCGCCGTGATCGGCGAGGCCAAACCGGTGGTGCGGCGCGCCGGCGTGGATGTCGAGGTGAGTCCGCACGACGTCGTCCTTGACGATGTGGTGGTGCTGCGCACCGGTGATCAGCTTGTTGTCGACGGTGTCGTCGTGGCGGGGGACGGCCTCGAGATAGACGAGAGCCTCCTGACCGGCGAGGCTGACCCGGTCGACAAGGCCATCGGCGATCCGGCAATGTCGGGATCCTTCGTGGTGGCGGGATCAGGGCTGTATCGGGCGACCCGGGTCGGCAGGGACTCGTTCGCCGCCGGGCTCACCGAGCAGGCGAAGAAGTTCCACCTGACGAACTCTGAGCTCCGCGATTCCATCAACGGATTCATCCGCGGTATCTCGTTCCTGCTCC
>JAPLBU010000299.1:4527-9104 GCA_026392575.1 Actinomycetota bacterium
GTTGGCCTGCTCCTGCTGTGGTCGCAGCTCGTGCGGGCGAAGCTGCCGTTCGACGAGGCCGTGCGAGGGACGATTGCCGGCGTCGTCACCATGGTCCCGGAAGGCCTGGTTCTGCTGACGAGCATCGCGATGGCGGTATCGGTGATCCGACTCGCCCAGCGCAAGGTGCTGGTGCAGGACATGCCGGCTGTCGAGGTGCTGGCGCGCGTCGACACCATCTGCGTCGACAAGACGGGCACCCTGACCGAACCGGGCATGCGGGTTCGCGACGTCATCAGTCTGGCCGGCGCAGACGGATTCGCCGATCCGCTGGGGGCGATGGGTGCGAGCGAGGCGAATCCCAATCCGACGCTGGAGGCGATCGCCGCCACCTATCCGAGTCCGCAGTGGCAGGTCACCGACAGCGTGCCGTTCTCGAGCGCGCGCAAGTGGTCCTCCGCAACGTTCGCCGGGCACGGGACGTGGCTGCTGGGGGCTCCCGACATCCTCGCCGCTGACGATGCCGCGGTGCGGGCGCGGGCCGAGTCGGTGGCAGCCGACGGGGCTCGCGTGCTGTTGTTGGGACAGGGGTCGGGCATTCCGTCCGCGGAACACGGCCCCGGCTCGATCACACCGGTCGCGCTGGTGGTCATCAATCAGCAGTTGCGGCCGGACGCGGCAGAGACCGTCGCGTACTTCCTGACGCAGGACGTCACGGTCAAGGTGATCTCCGGTGACAACGCAGCCACCGTCGGTGCCATCGCGATGCAGGCGGGCGTACCGGGCGCGGACCGTCCGGTCGATGCTCGCGACCTGCCCACCGACCTGGCCGAACTTGCCGAGGCCGTGGCGGCATCGAACGTCTTCGGTCGGGTCACGCCGGCGCAGAAGCAGCAGATGGTCGATGCTCTGCACCTGCGCAACTCCACTGTCGCGATGACGGGCGACGGCGTCAACGATGTCCTGGCACTCAAGAACGCCGACCTCGGCATCGCGATGGGTTCGGGGTCGGGCGCGACACGCGCCGTGGCACAACTCGTGCTGCTCGACAACAAGTGGTCGGTCATGCCCAGCGTCGTCGCCGAGGGGCGCCGCGTGCTCGGCAATATCGAGCGCGTGTCCGATGTCTTCCTGACGAAGACGAGCTACGCCGTGGTCATCTCACTCGTGACGGGGCTGCTGGCCGTCGAATTCCCCTTCCTGCCGCGGCACCTGTCGCTCATCGGGGCCCTGACGATCGGCATTCCCGGCTTCTTCCTCGCGCTGATGCCCAACACCGAGCGCTTCCGGCCCGGGTTCCTGCGGCGGGTACTCCTGTTCGCTGTGCCATCCGGGATCATCGCGGGTGCGGCAGCCCTGACCACGTACGCACTGACGACGTCGATGCTGCTGGACCAGGGGACCGACGAGGCGGCTGCTCGGACCGCGTCGCAGACGTCGGCAACGACGACTCTGTTCATCGTCACCATCTGCGTGCTGCTGCAGTCGGCCCGGCCGCTCAATGCGCTGCGCGTCGCCATCGTCGCACTGATGGTCGCCTGCTTCCTGGGCGTCGTGATGATTCCCTGGCTGGCCGACGTCTTCTCGATGCACCTCGGCTGGAATGCGGAGACGGCGGTGGCCCTTGTTGTCGGCGGCATCGGAGCCGTGCTCGTGTGGGTCGCAGCACTCGTGACGGACCGCTGGCGCCGGGCATGACCAGCGCGGCGCGAGTCGGTCTGTCGACCTCGTCGGTGTTCCCCGAGACGACGGCTGCCGCATTCGAACTCGCCGCGACGGTCGGTTTCGACGGTGTCGAGGTCATGGTCGGTACGGATGCCACGAGCCAGGACCCCGACGCGCTCAAGGCTCTCATGGACCACTACGAGGTGCCGATCCTGTCGATCCACGCTCCTTGCCTGCTCATCACCCAGCGGGTGTGGGGAACGGACCCGTGGGGGAAGCTGCAGCGGGCCCAGGAGACAGCAGAACTTCTGGGTGCGGCAACGGTGGTGGTTCATCCGCCCTTCCGCTGGCAGCGCGACTACGCGCGTGAGTTCGTCGCGGGGCTCGAGCGGATGGCCTCGGAGACCGATGTCCAGTTCGCCGTCGAGAACATGTTCCCGTGGCGAGCCGGCCCCAGCTCGATCGGCGCCTACCTGCCCGACTGGGATGTGCGCAATGACGACTACCCGCACACCACCCTCGATATGTCGCATACAGCGGTGTCGCGCAGTGATGCCATGGAGATGGCGGTCGACCTGGGCGATCGCCTTGCGCACGTCCACCTCGCGGATGGCACCGATTCCGCGCGTGACGAGCAGGATGACCTTCGGGAGGCCCTCACCTTCGCGCGTCGGCATCTGGGGACCGATCAGACCGACTCGGCGGCCTAGTCTGGTGAATGTGAGCAAGGTGCCGAGTGTGAGTGCGCAGGATGCTGCCGGTGCCGTGCTGCAGGCGGCGCGGTTCGCGTTCGCCTCCCGTGGGTACGCGAGCACCACGATGAAGGGTGTCGCGGCTGCAGCCGGCGTCGCCCCAGCGGTCGTGAAGTCGTTGTACAGCAACAAGGAAAGGCTGTTCGCGGCCGTCATGCGGCTGCCGTTCGATCCGGCGCAGGCGGTGCCCGAGATCATCGCACCCGGCCTTGATGGCATGGGAGATCGACTCGTTCGGATGGTCCTGACCCTGATGGGGGACCAGCAGGTGCGCGAGGATCTGGCCCGATTGCTCAAGTCGGATACGGCTGCTTCCGTGTCGACGTCCGCGGCGCGTGCTGCGATGCCGGGCGAGGAATCTTCGGCCGCGCTCGAGCAACTGCGGTTCGTGTCCGAGTACCTGCAGGCCACGGTCGTGGATCGGGTCGTGGCGGCGGTTGGAGTGCCGGATGCCCGGATGCGCGTCGCCGTCATCTCGTCCTACCTGGTCGGCATCGCGGCATCGCGGTACCTGCTGCGCATCGAGCCGCTGGCATCTGCGACGGACGATGAGGTGGTGGCTCTCGTCGGTCCGACGATCCAGGTGCTTCTCGATCCGACGCGCAAGCCGGGTTCGTCGTGATCCGCGAGGCGCTGTCGTCTATCGCGCGGAATGAATCGGTCGCCAGTCTCATCAGTCGCGCGCCCATTGCACGTGACGTCGTGAAGCGTGTTGTCGCCGGGGAGTCCGTCGATGATGCACTTGCCGTCGCGAGCGAACTGGCCGACCGTGGCTTCTGCTTGAGCCTTGAGCGCGCGGCGCCGACGGTGACGTCGGACGAGGTAGCTGCTGCGGTAACCGGTGACTATGCGGCGCTCATCGAGGCGGTGGCGTCCGCCGGCCTCGGCGGTGTATGCGAGGTTTCGGTCTTTCCCGAGTCGCTCGGGGTCATGCCCGACAGCGGCGAGGCCGGTGCTCGCCAGCGGCTGTTCGAGTTGACCCGGCTGGCGACGGACAGGTCGGTCGCATTGATGGTTGGGATGGGCCCAGCGGGCGATGTGGATCAGACCATCACCTGGGTTGATGACCTGCATGCAGCCGGTATGCCGGTGGGTGTGACCCTGCCGGCAGTCCTTCGTCGCACCGCGGCCGACTGCGAGCGCTTCGCCGGTCGGCGGGTACGGCTGGTCAAGGGTGGTCATCGCGGAACGGCTGCAGTGGCCTACGCGCACCCGATTGAGATCGACAAGTCCTTCGTGCGGTGCGCCAAGACGCTGCTGCGCGGTGGTGGTGAGCCGTCGTTCGCGACGCATGATCCGCGAGCGCGCTACGGGCGGCCGCGCCACTCCTACGAGTTCGCGTTCTTCATGGGCCGGCAGGAGGCCGCACAGGAGCGGCTGCTCGCTGCCGGTGAACGCGTTCGCATCTACGTCCCGTACGGACCGGACTGGTTCGAGCGGCTCGTGGGAGGCTTGGCCGAACAGCCGAGCAGCATCTCGGCCGCTCTGCGGTCCCTGCTGCCAGGCTCGTCGTGACCAGCCACAACCGGGAGGCCTGATGTCGATGCGGATCGCCGTGCTCGGGGGCGGGGTGATGGGGGAGACACTCGCCAGCGGGTTCCTCCGTTACGTCCTGCCCGCACCGCACATCGTTATCGCAGAGAAGCGGCCCGAGCGTGCGGCTGAGCTCCGGCAGGCGCACGGAGTGGAGATCGCCGAGGCCGTCGATGCGGTGCGTGGGGCCGAGGTGGTCGTCCTGGTCGTCAAGCCGCAGGACATCCCAAGCCTCCTCGACGAGGTGGGGTCCGTCATCGAGCCGGGCGCGCTCGTCATCTCGATTGCGGCGGGCATCCGCACGGTGACGATCGAGGAGCAGGTCAGCGCCGGTGTCAGTGTTGTGCGGGCGATGCCGAACACACCCGCACGTGTCGACCGTGGTGTGACGGGGATCAGCGCGGGCGTGAACTGCTCTGGCGATGCGCTTCGGCTCGCCGAGCGACTGCTTTCCTCTGTGGGCACTGTGCTCGAAGTGCCCGAGTCGCTGCAGGACGCCGTCACGGCGGTGTCGGGCAGCGGCCCTGCGTACGTCTTCTTCCTGGCTGAGGCGATGACGGCTGCTGCGAGGGAACTCGGACTGGATGATGCGACGGCGACGCGCATGGTCAATGAGACGATTCTGGGAGCTGCCACACTGCTTGCGAC
>JAPLBU010000288.1 GCA_026392575.1 Actinomycetota bacterium
GCCACCGCGCTCACCAAGGCCGGCACCGGCACCTGGACACTCTCCGGCGTGAGCACCTACACCGGCATTACCACCGTCTCCGGCGGAACGCTCACGCTGTCCGGCAATCGCACCGCCGCCGACGAACCAGAACTCCGAGGCTGCCGGGGCGCAGGCGGTGCTGGCCATTCCGCGGCCCTGACCCCCCGGGTCGCGTCCCCACTGGTCCGCGACCAGGCCGGGGGCCAGGCTGCCCTCGCCGTAGGCCTCGATCGCCGGCAGG
Source organism: Actinomycetota bacterium (assembly GCA_026392575.1). Taxonomy (GTDB): domain Bacteria; phylum Actinomycetota; class Actinomycetes; order S36-B12; family S36-B12; genus UBA10649. The sequence goes on from JAPLBU010000288.1 coordinate 263, forward strand.
CGCGTGCCGAACGCCTCGATCTGCGCCTGGCCGCCGGGCACGAGAATCTTCGACGAGGCGGATTCCTTGCCCGGCAGGGTCTGCATCCCGGCAGAGCCATCGCCACCGTCCTGGCCGGGCTGGCCCGGGACCAGGGCCGCCGTCACGCGCACGCCAAGGTCGGTGCCGGCCCCCGGTTCGGGGCACAGGAGGACGGTCGAGCCGATCGGCTCGACGGTCACCGCTGCGGCCTCGACGGTCGGCGACGACTGCTGCACGAAGGTCGCGGCCAGCGTCAGGACAGCAATGCCGACAACCGCCACGAGCAACGGCCGGGCACCGGAGAGCGGCGACCCGCGCACCTCGTCGACGGCAGGATCGACACCCGCATCCGCAGAGACGGGGTCGGGCCGCCGTTCCAGCCGCACGGAGCGTCGACGCCATGCCATCACGCATCACCGACCATCATGCGGGGAACGGCCAGCACCGGAACGGTCGCAGTCGGGAGGTCCTCGTCGAGATCCGGATCGGGATCCTCGCGACGGCGCTCCGGCAGGGCCATGACGACGAGTGCCAGCAGCACCAGCAGTTGCAGCCACAGCCAGCGGGATCGGGATGTGTCGTCGAAGGAGACCCGCACCTGAGCGGCCCCGTCGGGGACCGTGAAGGACTGCGACCAGTCGAGCACTCCCGGACCGGCCACGGGAGTCAGATCGCTCACTGCGCCTGATGCGTCAGTAGTGACGGCGTGCCAGCCCGCATCCGCCGCAGCACCCGACACCAGCACGCGGTCCCCAGCCCCGTCCGGCAGCGCCTGGTCGAGGTACGGGTCCGCCGTGACGGTGCCATCGGCGGCGACCCCGAGGGGAACCGCCTTGCCGTCGGCGAGGAGTCGGGCACGCGACGTGACACCGGCGACTCGCCACAGCACCTCGCCGGCCGAGCTCGACAGCCGACGCAGGCCGGGCTCACCGTCGAGGGTCGGCACCAGCTCGTTCGAGGCACCCTGAGCAAGGAGGACGTAGCGGATGCCGTAGCCGGCGAGGGCCTCGATCTCATCGCCACCGCGTCCGGACGTCATGGCAGCCACGTAGGGATCCAGGGCGAGCCAGGCTGATGCCGGCGGGCCCGTCTCCGCATCACCCAACTCGGGCCCGGGTCCGTTCAGCAGGCTGTAGCGCACGCGGCCGGCCTCGTCATCGGTGAGCATCAGCGTGCGCGGCGCCTGTGCGCCCTCCGCATCGGCTGCGACGAATGCGGGCACGGCCGATGCCGGGAGCTTCACCACCACCGACGCCATGCCCATCGAGAACCAGGCGGCCGACAGGATGGGCGCGAGCAGGGCGACGATGGCGACGACCAGGGCGAGGGGCTGGCCGAGGGTGAAGCTCGAGCCACCCAGCCGGGACCGGAGGCCGTCGACGGCAACCGCCGCCATCGTGATCAGCGCCAGCCCGAGCAGCAGGGTCGCCTGACCAGGCCAGGGCCGGACGGCCTCCGTGGCGCCGGGGGGCGTCACGAGCACGACGGACTGCACGAGGCCGACCGCCAGGGCCAGTCCGCCCAGGACGGCGAAGGCACCGATGACCCGCAGGCGGTCGGCGCGCAGCAGCGCCAGCAGACCGGCCACGACGATGCCGGCCGTGAGCCACATGGGGGTCATGCCGGGGCCACCCGGGTGCAGCAGCAGCACCTCCCACGGCCGCAGTCCGGGATCGGTGACGTCGACGCTGTTGAGGCCGGGCTCCAGCAGGAACAGGGTCGGGTGGGTGAGCAGGTACACCGACCATGGCAGCAGCAGGACCAGGGGCCCGAGCAGTCCGACGGCGAGCCGGGCGATGACCGGACGCGCGGAGGTGCCCCGGGTGATCCGCAGGTGCGCGACCGCGGCCACGCCCGCCACGACACAGGACGATCGCGACGAGGATCGCCGTCCCAGCCGACCGTCGCAGCGTGCCATTCGGCCCGGAGATCCGTACCAGCGACCGAAGGGCGAACGGGAGCGCAATCGCCACCATGGTCGTCCCGATGCGTCCCGACGAGACGGCCCCCGTCATCGCGGGGAGCAGGGCGTACGCCGACGCTGCCCACACGCGGATCGCCTTGCCGGGCACCAGGCCGCGTAGGGCGATGTAGGCAGCCCAGCCCGCCAGTGGGATGCCGAGAAGGAGCAGCACGCTGACCGCCACCGGCGCCTTGCCCAGGAGGATGAACGCGAAGGCGGCGATGACAACGAGATAGGGCGGCGATGGGGTCGTCGAACCCGGGCCAACGTCGTGCCAGGCCTGCCGGTACGTCTCCCACAGGTCGCCGCCACCGGGCGGCGCTGGGAGAAGCGCACCGC
>JAPLBU010000355.1 GCA_026392575.1 Actinomycetota bacterium
GATGATTGGTTCCGAGCTGCATCTCGAACCCGTCGGCCGTCAGGGTGCGGGGGATCGCCATCACCCCGGCGTTGTTGATCAGGAGGTCGAGTCCCTCCTCATGCGCGAGCGACCAGCGGTCCGCGAACGCCCGGATCGAGGCCAGGTCGGCCAGGTCGAGGACCTCGACCTCCACGGTGGCTGTCGGTGCCTCGGCCAGGATCCGGGCTGCGGCCTCGGCTCCCTTGTCCGTGTTGCGGACGGCGAGGGTGACGGCAGCGCCGTGAGCGGCCAGCTCTCGCGCCGTGTGGAAGCCGATCCCGGAGTTGGCCCCCGTGACGATGGCCGTCCTACCGGACAGATCGGGCATGTCGCGTGCGGTCCAGCGGAGGGCGTCGGTCATACGACTAGTCAACCGCGCCGGGACGATTGGTGCACATGGGGGCGGGTACGGACCTCGATTTCACGCGACGAGTCGCGCTCTTGTACGCTTGCGTGGCTTTGCGCCCCTTTAGCTCATTGGTAGAGCGCTCCCTTGGTAAGGGCGAGGTACCGGGTCCGATTCCCGGAAGGGGCTCGATGGGGCGAAAACTGTTCCATTGTGAGGCGGGGTAGCTCAGTTGGTAGAGCAAGCGGCTCATAATCGCTGTGTCGCCGGTTCAAGTCCGGCCTCCGCTACGCACCAGGCTGGTCATCCACGACTGGCATGACCGTCCTGCACGACCATCGCTCTCGGCGATTCCCTTCGCCGAGGCATCAAGGAAGAGGAAGACCAGTGGCAAAGGCAACCGACGTCCGGCCGAAGATCACGATGGCGTGCGAGGACTGCAAGCATCGCAACTACATCACCAAGAAGAACCGTCGCAACGATCCCGACCGGCTCGAGGCGAAGAAGTTCTGCCCGAACTGCCGCAAGCACACGAACCACAAGGAAACCCGCTAGCCGACGTCTCGACCACGACGGCGTCTAGTCCCATGGCAGTCAATCCGGAGTACGTCGGACGGACGTACCCGCCGGGGCCGGCCTATCTGGTCGGGCGGGAGAAGATCCGCGAGTTCGCCATGGCTATCGGCGATCTCAACCCCGCCTGCCATGACGTGGCTGCCGCGCACGCGCTTGGCTATCCCGACCTGGTCGCGCCACCGACCTTCCCGGTGGTCATGGCGATGAAGGCGGCAACGGCGGCCGTGAAGGATCCCGGCCTCGGCCTCGACTACACGCGGGTCGTCCACGGTGAGCAGCGCTTCGCCTACTCCCGTCCGGTCGTCGCCGGCGACGAGCTCGTTGTGACCGTGACCATCGAGGCCGTGCGGACGATGGCCGGGAACGACATGGTCACCACCCGCGGTGACGTGACCACCGTCGCCGGAGAACATGTGGTTTCGGCGACCACGCTGCTCATCTCCCGCGGTGTCGAGGACGACTCATGACCAGCCGCATCCGCCTCGCCGACGTCGAGGTCGGCACTCAGCTTCCGGCCCAGGTGTTCCACGTCGACCGGGCCGGTCTCGTTCGCTACGCCGGCGCCTCGGGCGACTTCAACGTCATCCACTGGAACGAGCGATTCGCCACGTCGGTGGGCCTGCCCAATGTCATCGCGCACGGCATGCTCACGATGGCGCTCGCCGGCCGCGTCCTCACGGACTGGCTGGGCGACCCGGGTGCCGTCGTCGAGTTCGGCACGAAGTTCACCCGCCCGGTCGTCGTCCCAGACGATGCCGATGGCGCGACGGTCGAGGTCACGGGCAAGGTCACGGCGGTCAACGACGACGGCACCGCGCAGGTCTCGCTCACCGTGCTGTGCGACGGCGTCACGGTGCTCGGCAATCCGCGCGCTGTCGTGCGGCTCGTCTGATGACGCCCGACTCCGATCAGCCCTCGGCAGAGGTGGTCGCGCTCGCCGAGCAGCGAGCGGAAGCCCGCAGCGCCAAGGACTTCGCGCGGTCTGATGCGCTGCGCGACGAGATCGCGACACTCGGGTTCGTCGTCACCGACACTCCTGCCGGCTATGCGCTGGCGCCGCCCACCACGCCGAATCTGTTCGAGATCGCGCGTGTCGCCGACGTAACGCAGAGCTGGACCGCCTGCGTTGAGGCACTGCTGCGGCATACCCCCGACGATGTCGTCGTGGTCGCACTCGACCTGGGCAACGTCGACGGCGCGGGGCTCGAACTGCATCGCCTTGCCCAGGAGTATCCAACTCGGGTGATCGACGCGCATGTCTCGTCGACGACGGCGCAGGCGGGCTGGAGCTCGTCGCTCACCGCGGTGATGCGGGCATGCGCGCCCGACGTGATCGCCGTCATGGACAACTCGACCGTGCTCGATGGTGATGCGATCACGCAGCTCCTCGAACTGCTCGACGACGCGTCGGTGGTCGCTGCTGGCTGGCGCGGGGTCGATGTCGATCTGGACGACAACTGGCGGTCCTTCGTCGACGCCGGCCCCGGCGATGTCGATGCACTGCTGGGCTACCTGCTCGTCGTGCGCAGGGCTGCCGCACTCGCCAGTCCGCCGCACCCGAAGGCCCGCTTCTACCGCAACGCCGACATGGAGTGGTGCCTGGCGATGCGCGAGGCGGGTGGCCGACTCGTGGCCGGACCTGCGGCACTTCCCGTGCATCAGGAGCGTCACCACGGGTACCACGACAGTGATCCGGAGTACCGCGATCGGGAGTCGCGACGGACATATGACCGACTTCTGCAACGCTTCCGCGGCCACCTGGATGCGCTCCGGCCGCGCACCGCCCCCTCGTCGGAATCGCCTGTCACCTAGGGTGGCAAATGTGTCGACCCCCCGAACTCTCGCTGAGAGCACCACGCTTCGCATCGGGGGACCCGCTTCGGCATGGGTGGTCGCCCGCACGGAGTCCGAGCTCGTCCTAGCCGTCACCCGGGCGGACGCCGAGGGGATTCCGGTGCTCCTCGTGGGGGGCGGCAGCAATCTGCTGGTGTCCGATGAGGGCTTCGCCGGCACCGTCGTGGAGATCGCGACCCGTGGTCTGGCAGCCGATACCGACGAGTCGGGTGCCACCGTCACGATCGCTGCAGGAGAGAACTGGGACACCGTCCTGGCCCATCTGGTCACTCGCGGCTGGGCCGGGGTGGAGGCACTGTCGGGCATCCCGGGCCGCACGGGAGCCACCCCCATCCAGAATGTGGGCGCCTACGGCCAGGAGGTCTCGCAGGTGGTCCACTCGGTCCGCGTGCTGGACCGCACCACCGGCGCTGTGCGTCGGCTCGACAACGCCGCCTGCGGGTTCGGCTACCGGACCAGCGTCTTCAAGCGCGACCCGGCTCGCTGGGTCGTCCTGAGCGTCTCGATGCGGCTGATCTCCGGCGGCCGCGGCTTCGTCCGCTACGCCGAACTGGCCCAGGAGATGGGCGTCTCGGTAGGCGACGAGGCATCCCTGGCCGACATCCGTGCGGCCGTTCTCGTCCTGCGAGGACGCAAGGGCATGGTGCTCGAAGACGCTGACCACGACACGTGGAGTGCGGGCTCCTTCTTCACGAACCCGATCGTCACGGACGAGGTCGCCGTCGCGATTGCGGCAGACTGCCCGCGCTACCCGGCTGCCGAGGGAGTGAAGCTCAGCGCCGCCTGGCTCATCGAGAACGCTGGCATCGCCAAGGGTTTCGCCCTGGCAGCGGACTCACGCGCGGCGATCTCGAGCAAGCACACGCTCGCGCTGACCAACCGTGGGAATGCGCATGCTGCCGACATCCTCGACCTCGCGAGCGCCGTCACGACGCGCGTACGCGACGCGTTCGGCATCGAACTCGACATCGAGCCAACCCTGGTGGGACTGGAGCGCTAGTTCGCCTCGGCGAGCAGGGCCGCCATCCGGCCGACGCCCTCGGTGATGTCGGAGTCCGATGTGGCGTACGACAGTCGCAGGTAGCCGGGAGTGCCGAAGGCCTCACCCGGAACTACCGCCCGGGCAGGCCTTCGTCTATGTCGTCGACTTCGCCAACAAGCGCTGCCACGAGGCGACGCTCACGCTGCCGCCCAGCCATTCGATCGTGCTGCCGCGCAGGGTGCGGCCGACGATGTCGCGGACCGACGGGTACACGTAGAAGGCTCCCTCCGGCATCGGGCAGGTGACGCCGGGGATGGCGTCCAGCAGCCCGACGATCAGCTTCCGGCGTCGGTCGAACGCGATCCTCATGTCGTTGACGGCGGACAAGTCACCGCTGACGGCAGCGAGGGCAGCGATCTGCGAGACGTTGGCGACATTCGACGTCGCATGTGACTGCAGGTTCGTCGCGGCCTTGACGACGTCGGCAGGCCCGATCAGCCAGCCCACCCGCCAGCCGGTCATGGCATAGGTCTTCGCTACCCCGTTGACGACAACGCAGCGGTCGGCAAGCTCGGGTACGAGCACAGGCATCGATGTGAACTTCGCATCGCCGTACACGAGGTGCTCGTAGATCTCGTCGGTGACGACCCACAGCCCGTGGCTCACGGCCCACTCGCCGATGGCCTGGACCTCGGCGGGGGAGTAGACGGCACCGGTCGGGTTCGACGGTGAGACGAAGACCAGCACCTTCGTGCGATCGGTGCGAGCGGCCTCGAGCTGCTCGACGGTTGCCCGGTAGCCCGAGGTCTCGTCGGTCATGATCTCGACGGGGACACCGCCGGCCAGCCGGATCGATTCCGGGTAGGTGGTCCAGTACGGGGCCGGGAGGAGGACCTCGTCGCCCGGATCGAGCAGGGTGGCAAAGGCGTTGTAGAGGGCCTGCTTGCCGCCGTTGGTCACGAGCACCTGGCTGGCCGACACCTCGTACCCCGAGTCACGATGGGTCTTGACCGCGACGGCCTCCTTCAGCTCCGGCAGGCCACCGGCAGGGGTGTAGCGGTGCCAGCGCTGGTCGCGACAGGCGGCGATGGCGGCCTCGACGATGTAGTCGGGCGTCGGGAAGTCCGGCTCGCCGGCCCCGAATCCGATTACCGGTCGGCCGGCGGCCTTCAGGGCCTTCGCCTTGGCATCGACGGCCAGGGTCGCGGACTCGGTGATGGCGGCTATGCGCCGGGAGATGCGGTGGTCGGCTCCAGTGCTCATGGGGTCATCCTTGCAGCCCGCTGGGAGGGGGCCGAACCCCGTGGGGGGTGACCGGATTGGACCCCGCTGACGGACGGACCGTAGACTCCATCCTCGAAGTACGTCGGCGGCAGCCTGCCCTCGGGCAAGTGATTGCAGGTCACGGCTCCGAAGGGTCGTAGCTCAATTGGTAGAGCACCGGTCTCCAAAACCGGCGGTTGGGGGTTCAAGTCCCTCCGGCCCTGCGAAGGAACGAAGAAGGACCGCCGGCGGGAGCATCCCGCAGGCTGGCAGTGAGAGGTAGGAAGGCATGACGGACACCGACGCCCTGCCCGACCGCGGGGCGGAAGGGCATGGTCGCAAGGACCGCGCCGAGGGCAGCGTGTTCACCCGACTCGCGCTGTTCATCCGTCAGGTCGTCGCCGAGCTCCGCAAGGTCATCTGGCCGACCCGCAAGGAGCTCATCGCCTACACCACGGTCGTGATCGTCTTCGTGCTGGTGATGACCGGGATCATCGCCGCATT
>JAPLBU010000169.1:0-7397 GCA_026392575.1 Actinomycetota bacterium
CGTCTCGGCCGTCGTCCTCGTGGCCGATCACGGCTGGCGCCTGATGCCGCAGTACCGCTTCGACACGACAACCGGCCGCTGGCACCACCGCAACGGGCCCGTCGAGCCGCCCCTGCGACTCTCCCAGCTCCACTACGCACCCGACGGCACGCTCACCTACCCCGAGCACCGCGACACTGCGCCCGAGTCGGACCTCGCCGGCTATCTCGCCTACGCGCACGAACTGCTGGAGTCACTTCCCGACGATCTCGGCGAGCCGGCCGCCCTCCGCGAAGGCATCTCCGCCGACTTCAGCTCGCTGCAGTGGTTCGAGCTCCCCGCGGTCTGCGTCGCCGATCCCCTCACTTCGTGACGCGGATCCGGAACTCCGTCGACGAGTTCGCGAACAGATCAGCCTTGCCGACGGCGACCACCCGGTAGACGTACAGGCCCTTTGCAGCCGGCGCGGTGGCGATCAGGCGCGCACGACCAGCGGCATTCGCCTTCAGTGACGCCACGTTCTTCCACTTCTCGCCGCGCTGCACCTGCAGGACGATGGCCTGCCCCTGGATCGCCGGACGGGCCGAGGCCTTGACGACCAGCCGTCCACCGCGAGAGACGCGGGTGTCCTTCGGGTCACCGGTCACCAACGACAGCACCTGAGTCACGAACGGCGCGCTCGCGCCCTCCGTCCGAGCATCGGCACCGGGAACGAACACCTGCCAGGAGCCCGTCGCCTCGGGCGATACCTGGAAGGCAACGACGCCGTCAGGCCCGGTGGGCTGGGTCGCGATGTCGACCCACTTCTTCGAACCCTGACGCTGGAATCGAACGGTCGCATTGGCTCCGGCAAGGGGGGCGCCCTGCGAGGTCACGGTCGCGGTGACCGCGATCGGCGTCCCGTACACGGCAGTCGGCACGCCGGCCGCGGCGACGTCGGTCGACGCCGGGGCGAGGGACTGCGCATACGACCGGATCAGCGGCCACTGTGCAGGGTCATCCCCGCCGACGGTCCAGTAGGCAGCCGCACTGAGCCCGAACTCGCCGACGAGCTGCGTGCGCACGAGCACCGCCTGCGGACCGACCCACCACATGACCCGCTTCGCCGTGCACGTCTGCGTCGCACCAGACCCATCCGTCCAGTTGACTTTCTTGTCGTAGTAGACCCAGTTCTCCTGGTCGACGTCGGACCACTGGATGTCGGTCGGAGCGACGCCGACGGAGGCCAGCAGGGCAGGGATGTCCACGTCGGACACGGAGGCCATCGGGACTCGCGCGTCCAGGCGCGGCCGTACGTCGGCACGCCGATCTGCAGTTTGGCCGGGTCCATGATCGACGCGCTGTACGCGACGATTGCCCGCACCCACGTGATCGGGGCGATCGGCCCGATTCCCTGGACGTGGTAGTCGTAGGCCATGATCCGGATGCGGTCGACACTCGGTGCGATCCCGGTGATGTTGTAGACCCAGTAGCCGGTGCGCGTGCTGCAGGCGCCGCCGGTGCTGCAGGGCGGTGGGATGGTGACGGCCAGCAGCTTGCCCTGGGCGTGCAATGCCGCGCCGAGCTCGCTGATGAAAGTCGTCCAGTTGGGCGAGGTGGCCGCCCACGAGGACGAGCCGTCGGTGAAGGCGAATGTCTCGTAGTCGAGGTCGATGCCGTCGTAGCCGTTATTGACCACGGTGCTGACGATGTCGGCGACATGCTGGCCGCGCAGTGCCGGATCGGCGAGGGTCTTCGCCATCCGGCCCTTGCCGGAACCGTCCGCGATCGACGGCAGCACCGTCAGGCCCGCACCCTTGAGCTGACCCATCGCCCAGCTGGCATTGGCAGCGGCATTGCTGAAGTTCGGATTGAACTTGACCTGGACCCCGCCACCGGGTGCTGAAGTCGCCGAGTACCAGAAGGGCGACACATCCGTGAACAGGTCGGCATTCTGCACGGCCGAGGTCACGCCAGCCGGCCGACTCGGGGTGGTCATCCAGTACGGCAGCCAGCCGCTGGCAACCCGCTTGGGGACAGGGCCGTCGGCGTGGGCCGCCGTGCCAGCCCCAAGGGGCGCTAGGAACAGGGCGGCAGCAAGCAGGATGAGCAGTCGGCGCACAGGGGAACCTTCACTGGAGGGGACGGTCCGACCATTCTGCGACACGCCGGGCCGGACCCCGAGCACCGGCCCACGGACGGCCTGTCGCACCATGGACCCCATGCGCATCTTCCGTGGGGCCGCGACGACGGCGATCCTGGCCTGCTCCCTCGGCTGGCTGGCCACCCCCGTCCTCGCCCAACCGGCCGATCCCACGGTCGATGCCCTGCTCGCCAACCGGCTGGCCAACCCACGGATCGGCCCCGCTGTCGGGCTGCTCGTGGTCGATGCCGCGACGGGCGAGGTCATCTCCGACCACGGCGGCAGCCAGGTGATGCTGCCTGCCTCGAACATGAAGATCGTCACGGCCGTCACGACCCTCGCCGCGCTCGGCGCGGATGCCCAACTGACCACCCGGGTTCGGACGGGCGCGACCCCGGCCGATGTCGTGCTCGAGGGCGGCGGCGACCCCCTGCTGTCCACCGCTGATCTGCTGCGGCTGGCGAACCTGACTGCCAAGGCACTGCCGGCGGGGACTCCCGTCGTCGTGCATGTGGACGACGACCGTTTCCCCGACACGAAGCGGGCCCCCGGCTGGACCGGCTCCTACATCCCGTCGGTGGTGTCGTCCGTCGAGGCTCTCGCCCGCATCTGGGACTACAGCGCCGACCCCAGCGCGAACGCAGCACGGGTATTTGTCGATCGCCTCACCAAGAAGGGCGTCCCCGCGACCCTCGGGCCGGATGCCGACGCGGGTGAGGGTGCCGTGATCGCCGAGATCGGGCACACCGTCGGCGACGCCGTCCGCGTCATGCTGCGAATCTCGGAGAACAATGTTGCCGAGGTGCTCTATCGGCAGGTCGCCGTCGCAACCGGAACGGAGGCCTCGTGGCAGGGCGCCCAGACGGCCGCCGAGCAGGTGCTCCGCAACCTCGGCGTCAATCCGGACGGGATGGCACTGCGTGACGGCAGCGGACTGTCGCGCAAGGATCGCGTGTCACCGCGCTTCCTCGTCGATGTCCTGCGCGTCGCCCGCGTCACCAACCCGGCACCGTTCACGACCATGTTCGAGCCCGAGGCCATGCCGGTGGCGGGCCAGACGGGGACACTCGACGATCGCTACGGCCGCTTCGTGACCCGGAACGCCAGATGCGCACAGGGAGCGGTCCAGGCGAAGACCGGGACGCTGTTCGACACGATCGGGCTCTCCGGTGTCGCAACCACATCGGCCGGCCCCGAACGGCTGTTCTCGATTCTGGTCAATGATCGGCCTCAGCGGTTCTCCGCACTGTCGACCCGACAGGCTCTCGACGGCCTCGGTGCCACGATCACCGGCTGCTGGAACTAGCGGAGGGCGCGGGCGATCTCGCCGGCGGCCCGGGCCACCCGGGGGCCGACATCAGCGTCGTTGAGCTCACGCAGCGCGAGCACGCAGACACTTGCCTCAAGACCGGGAACTCCCAGCACGGGCACCGCGATCCCGTAGGCGCCTTGGGGTCCGTCGCCCGTCGCGACCACCCACGGCGGGTCCAGCGGCCGACCGGCGGTGGTGCGGGCAGCGAGGATGGCGCGGCCGGCCGCGCCGTTCTCGAGGGGCTGACGGGAGCCGGCCCGGGACGCCACGTGCAGGTCTGAGCGCGTCGGCTCGACGACAACTGCAGCCAGCGCCTCCTGGCCGTCGACGACGGTCAGGACAGCCGTGGCATTGACGGCATCGGCGAGCAGCCGAAGGGCCGGCATCGCGGTATCGCGGACGCCCGGCTGGACCTGTCGGCCCATCGCGAGAATGCCCAGCCCGAGACGGCACTTGCCATCAGCGGACCGGCGGAGCAGGGCATGCTGCTCGAGGGTGACCACGAGCCGGTAGACGACCGTGCGCCCGATGCCGAGGGCTGCGGCCAGTTCGGTGACGGTGAGCCCATCTGGGGACTCAGCCACCACCTCCAGGACGCGCAGCCCCCGGTCAAGGGTCTGTGAGGTCTCCGCTGCCATGTTGTTGCGCTGAAGCGGTCAGGCAGCCTTGGCGAGTGAGCGCAGCTTGAACGCACCGACGATCTCGAAGATGCCGCCGAAGATCAGCCAGATGCCGGTGACCCACGCGAGAGTGACGAGCGAGATGCCGGGCCACGTCAGCACGACCAGGCCGCCGATCAGCATCACGATGCCGCCGAAGATGTTCCAGCCGCGGCCGTTGCCGTCCTCCGCCGCCGTGAACAGCAGACCGAAGCCGCGGAACAGGAAGGCGATGCCGATCAGGATCGCGAGGATCTCGACGGCCTGGAAGATGCCGTTGATCGCGATGATGCCCAGGATGAGCGACAGTGCGCCGGAGATGAACAGGAGCGCCCGCATACCGCCAGAGATGCCGTGCGAGAAGCCACGGATGATCTGGAAGATGCCGGACACGATCAGCCAGGCAGCCACGAGGATCGCGATAACGACGATCGTCGCACCCGGCCAGACGATGGCGATGATGCCGACCACCAGGCTGGTGATGCCCAGGAAGAGCAGAACCCCCCAGTGCTTGCCGATTGCCCCGATGCCGCCCGTCTCAAGGTCCAGAGAACCCTCGTCGACCGTGGTCATGTGACCTCCTCAATACGTGCCGACCGCGCCTTGCGACCAGCACGTCAACTGTAGGGCCGGATCACCGGATATCGGTCGGGACACACCTCAGCAAGGGACCTCAGCCGAAGACGCGTGCGAGGAACTCCTTCGTCGCTGGCTCCTGCGGATCGGTGAATATCTGCTCAGGCGGGCCCTGCTCACGCACGATCCCGTCCTGCAGGAAGCAGACCCGATCGGCGACCTCGCGGGCGAACCCCATCTCATGGGTGGCCATCACGATCGTCAGTCCGCCCGACTTCAGGTCACGGACCGCGTCCAGCACCTCCCCCACGAGCAGCGGGTCGAGGGCGGAGGTGATCTCGTCGAAGAGCATGAGCTCCGGCTGCATGGCCAGGGCCCGGACGATGGCTACCCGCTGGGCCTGCCCGCCGGAGAGCCGATCGGGGTACTCGTCGGCCTTGTCAGCCAGGCCGAACCTGGCCAGCAGCACTCGCGCCTCGTCCTGCGCCTGGGCCTTTCCAGCCCGAGCAACCTTGCGGGCGGCAAGGGTGATGTTGTCGATCACCGTCATGTGCGGGAAGAGGTTGTACGACTGGAAGACGATCCCGACCCGGCGGCGCACCCGGTCGAGATCGATGTCGGGATCGGTGACCTCGACATCGCCGTCGAGCACGATCCGGCCGGCATCGACGGACTCCAGACCGTTGATGCAGCGGAGCAGCGTCGACTTGCCGGAGCCCGATGCGCCGATGAGCACGACTGCCTCGTGAGCGTCGACCTCGAGGTTCAGGCCGCGCAGCACCGGGTGGTCGTCGAATGCCTTCCACACGGCGGACACCTCCAGCAGGGGGGCGCTCATGCGATGCTCCCCGCGTGCTGGCGCCTGGCCATTCGGCCCTGGACCCAGTCGGCGAAGCGTGTCATCGGAATGGTCAGCGCGATGAAGATCAGCGCCGCCCCCACGTAGGGGGTGTAGTTGAACGTCGACGACGCGTCGATCTGCGCCTGGCGAAGGACCTCGATCGGGCCAAGGACCGCGACGAGCGCCGTGTCCTTCTGCAGCGAGATGAAGTCGTTGAGCAGCGGCGGGATGACATTGCGGATCGCCTGCGGCAGCACGACGTAGCGATTGGTCTGCAGCACCGACAGGCCGAGCGAGCGTGCTGCCATGCGCTGACTGGGGTGCACCGAGCCAATACCGGCGCGGAACACCTCCGCTACGTAAGCGGTGTAGGACAGCACGAGCGCGGCCGTCCCCCAGAACACCGGGCTGTTGGGCACGCCCTGGAGTCGCAGTGCCGGCACCCCGAAGCCGAGCAGGAAGATCACGAGGATGGTCGGGACACCACGGAAGATGTCGACGTAGAGGGTTGCCAGCACGCGCAAGGGCAGGAAGATGGGAAGATCTTGACGTTCAGCATGAACGCCTCGAGCAGACCCGGGAACGAGTCGACGAACTCCTCTCGGTTGAAGAAGGTCTCCTGCACGATCGGCCAGCCGGGGCTGCGGGACACGAGGAGCGAGACGACGACGGTGAAGCCGACCAGGCTCCCCATGCCCACCCAGGCATTGCGACGGGCCCGACGACGCGACAGCGCCAGGCGCACCGGGTCTCGGTAGACCACAGGTGAGCCTGGCGCTGGCGTCGTCATCGTCATGTGCTGAAGTGTGACTGCGCGAGGGCGCGGTCGCTGCTACTCAGTGAAGTAGGGCGCAACGTCGCCCGCGAGCCACTCGTCCTGAATGGCCTGCAGTTCACCGGATGCGGCGAGGCCGTCGAGGACCTCGTTCACGCAGGACACCAACGGGTTTCCCTTGGCGAAGAGCAGGCCGAACTGCTCGCCGCCCTCCTGTGCCTTGAACTGCCCGACGATCTTGCCCTTGGGGATCTCGACCGCGGTGATGTAGTACGCCGTCGGCAGGTCGACGACGATGCCGTCGATCTGACCGTTCTGCAGCGCGCTCTTGGCATCGTTCGTGTCGTTGTAGACGTAGGGCTGGTCGGCGGGCTGCACGACATCGTTGATGAAGTCCAGGCTCGTCGTGCCGATCTGGGCACCGAGCTTGGCCGCCTGCAGCTCCGCCAGCGTGGTGGCGTTGGCGATCGGCGAGTCCTTCAGTGCGATGACGGCCTGGTTGACCGTGTAGTAGCCGTCGGCGAAGTCGACGACCTTCTGGCGCTTCGGGTTGATCGAGATCTGGTTGATGTCGAAGTCGAAGGTCTTGTCACCTGGCGCATAGGAGGAGTTGAACGGCACCGTTGCCCAGGTGACCTCGTTGGGCGCGAAGCCCAGGCCGTCGGCGACGGCGTACGCGACGGCGGACTCGAAGCCCTCACCGTTGCTGGGGTCATCGTCGGAGAAGTACGGCGGGTACGCCGGGGTGTCGGTGCCGATGGTCAGGGTGCCCGGCGTGATGAGGGTCAGGTTCTCCTTTGAGCACGCGGTCAACTCGGGAGCAGCCGAAGCGGATGCTGCGGGGCTGGCGGCGGCGTCCGAGGGCGCCATCGACGCGGCGGCGCTCGACGCGGCGGGGGCCGCGGCCGACGAGGCAGTGGCCGCCGGCTCCTGGGCGCAGCCTGCGAGCAGGGCGCCGATCGAGGCGAGAGCGAGGGCAGGGAGCAGGACGCGGCGAGTGGTCAGTCCGGACATGGACGGCGATCTCCTTCATGCCGATGGCGGTCGCATCGGCGCGGGCCCATCCTGTCAGAGCCGTGCGGCCGACGTGCAGCCACCTACCTATTACACCGATAGGGAAGGTCGCATTCGTC
>JAPLBU010000169.1:7452-8409 GCA_026392575.1 Actinomycetota bacterium
ACGCAGGCGGACCCCAGCCACAGCAGCACGTACGTCATTGCGGTGGCCCCACCCGAGGCGACAGCCATCGCGTGGCCGGCTCCCAGCAGCGCGATGACGACGACGCTGAGGACCGAGTCGATGATCTGGATGGAGGACGAATTGACGCCCAGGTCGGCCGGCGGCGACAGCCGCATCACCTGAACCGAGACGGACGGGATCGCCAGACCCATGCCGAATGCCCCCACCGCCCAAGAGATCGCGGCGATCCACGGCGGCAGATCCGTCAGGACCGACAACGGCAGGGTGACCAGGCACAGGGCGACGATCGCTGCTCCGGCTCGCACTGCCGACGAGCGGTCGCTGTCACCGGGCAGGCGGCTCTGCGCGTAGGAGCCGGCCGCCCACAGGGCTGCCGATGTCGCGAGGATCAGGCCCGCCTGTGTCGTCGTGATGCTGCGCGTCTCGATCAGCGCGAGCGGCAGGAAGACCTCGGCCGAGAAGTAGGCGGACGCGATGATTCCGCGCATCATCACGCTCGTCGGGAGACCCCTGCGGAAGGTGAGCGATCCGGGTGGCACGAGTTGGCGCACCGCAGTGATGAGTAGAACGAAGCCGACAACCGCCTCACCCGCACCGATCGCGGACAGGCGCAACACGCCATCCTGGATAGTCAGGAGCGCGACTGTCGCCAGGATCCCCGCCACCAGTCGACGGCGGGCGGATGCGTGTGGGGTGCCGCCCTGATGCGCGGAGAGGCGGGGAAACAGCAGCAGGATGGGCGGGATCACGAAGATCGGCACCAGCCAGAACACCGCGCGCCAGGTCAGGTTGTCGGACAGCCACCCGGCGATGACGGGCCCGACGAGCGACGGGACGATCCACGCCGCCGAAAGCACGGAGAAGGCCTTGGGCCGCAGGGAGACGGGGTACGCCCGCGCGATCAGCACGTAGACGGCGACGATGATCAGGCCGCCT
>JAPLBU010000169.1:8415-9093 GCA_026392575.1 Actinomycetota bacterium
AGGCCTCCGGCCGCACCGGCGATCACCGCCCCGATGGAGAGCGCCACGACGCCGAAGATGAGTGGTCCGCGCGCCCCGGTGGCATCGGACCACAGGCCGCCGACCACCATCGCCAGCAGGGACGCGGTGACGTACGCGTTGAAGGCCCAGGTGTAACCGCCGAGGGCATCGAGGTCGCGAGCGACGACCGGCATCGCCGTGGCCGTGCCGATGGCCTCGAAAGCCAGCAGGGTGATCAGGGAGACGATGCCGATCGACAGCGCGCGGTGCTCGTGCTGCCAGACGGACGACGTGACCTCCGGGCTGTCGCCGGTCAGGAGTCCTTCCCCGGGCCGCGCGGCGGCAGTCCGGCGTGGATGGCCTCGCACTCAGGGCAGACGGGGAAGCGCTCGGGATCCCGGCTCGGGGTCCAGACCTTGCCGCAGAGGGCCTTGACCGGCGTGCCGGTGACGGCGCTCTCCATGATCTTGGCCTTCTCGACATAGTGCGAGAAGCGCTCGTGGTCACCCTCGTCCGTGGAGAAGGTGCGCTCCTCGAGCAGGGTGCCGCCGGAGCTGGCCGGGCTGTCCAGGGGAACCGAATCCATGCATGGAGTGTACGGCTGACCGATGGGAGCACGGCGTTGCCTAATACCCTAGGGGGTATATGAGTTATACTCGGACCATGACGACGATCAAC
>JAPLBU010000432.1 GCA_026392575.1 Actinomycetota bacterium
CGATCGACCGCCAGCATCCAGTACTCCCCGAGAAGCACGGTGTGCAGGTCGAGCCGTTCGGTGCGGATCAGCAGATCCTCGGGGGTCACGACGGGACGGCCACCGAGTTGTCATCGTCGCTCACGGGAGCGACGTCGACATCATCGTCAGCGATCTCGTCCTCGCCCGACTCGATGTGCACCTTGGGCAGGATGCGGTCGAGCCAGCCCGGCAGCCACCAGTTCGCCTTGCCGAACATCGACATCAGTGACGGCACGAGAACCAGCCGCACGATGAACGCGTCGATGATGACGGCTGAAGCGAGCGAGATGCCGAACAGCTTGATCGTCGACTCCGGGCTCGGCACGAAGGCCAGGAAGACGCTCGACATAATCGCGGCAGCGATCACCACGACTCGTCCCGAACCGGCCAGGCCACGACGCACGGCTGCGGCATTGTCGCGCGTGTGCCCCCACTCCTCCTGCATCCGCGACACCAGGAACACCTGGTAGTCCATCGACAGGCCGAACAGGCAGGCGAACACCATGAACGGCAAGAACGGCATGCCCAGGCGCGCGCTGAACCAGCCCCACTGGAACACCGCGACCGTGATGCCCATCGCGGCCGAGAAGGACAGCAGGCTGGTGACCGCCGCCGTGAGCGGAATCAGCAGCGAGCGGAACAGCAGCATCAGCGCGAGGAAGCCCAGTCCGATGACGATCGCCAGGAACAGCGGCAGCGCGTCCTTGAGCACGGTCGTGAAGTCGCTCGTGATCGCCTGCGTCCCGCCGACATAGATCGACGCACCAGTCGTCTGCTGGACCACGGGGGCGACCTCGGACCGCAGCCGATCGAGCAGCTGGGTCGTTGCCTCGTCCTGCGGGGCAGAGCTCGGGTACACCGCGATCGCCTGCACTGTCTGGGGCTGCTGCGCCGCAGCATCCCCAGCTCCCTGCGTGGCCGCTGCCTGGCTCATCTTCCCGAGGATCGGCAGCAGCTCCAGGCTCGGCGAGGTGCCGGCCACGCCCTCCGTCTGGTTCAGCGTCGCGATGATCGATGCGTATGCGTCCGCAGATGTGGCGGTCGACAGGTCGGCGACCACAAGGAACGGCCCGTTGACGCCGGGGCCGAAACCCTCTGCGCGAAGGTCGTAGGCGATGCGCGCCGGCGAACCTGCGGGCTTGCCTGAGTCGTCGGAGAACCCCTGACGCAGGCTGAACATCGGGATGGCGAGGACGACGACGATTCCGAGCGCCAGAAGCGCCGGGAGGAGCGGTCGCTTCTGCAGCAGCCGGCCGTAGTGGGCCCAGCCCCGACCCTCCGGGTGACCAGCCATCGAGCCGGGCTTCTTGCCCCATGGCAGGCGCCACGCGATGGCCTTGGTGCCCAGCAGGCTCAGCATGGCCGGGAGGAACCACAGGGCCGACAGCATCACGCACAGAACCGTGACACCCGCGGCAAGCGACAGCCCGTTGAAGAAGGAGATGCGCATGACGAACAGACCCAGCAGCGCGATGATCACCGTGGTGCCGGCGAACAGGACGGCGCGGCCAGCAGTGTTGACCGCCTCCATCGCGGCCACCTTCGGGTCGTGCCCGTGGAGCAGGCCCTGGCGGAAACGGTTCATCACGAACAGGCCGTAGTCGATGCCGACGCCCAGTCCGATCATGGCGGCCAGCGTGGGCGCGAAGGTCGCGACATCCATGAAGTTCGCGACGAGCAGGACACCCATCTGTCCCATGGTCAGGCCCAGCAGTGCCGGCACGATCGGCATGCCAACGGCGACGATGGAACCGAACGAAATGAGCAGGATGACGACGGCGAAGATGAGGCCCACGCCTTCGCTCTTCGGCGGCTCCTGCCCGGCAAACTCAAGGATGGAGCCCTGCACACCGACGGCGATCGTGTCGGAGTTGAGCGCCTTGACGGCGCTGAGGATCTCCTTCGCATCAGCCGAACTGACGCTGACATCACCGTTCGCGTCCGTCGCGAATGTCACGGTTGAGTACGCGACCGTGCCGTCCGGACTGACGGCCGAGAACGATGCCGCGAGCGTCTTCTGCTCCTCAGGAGTCAGCGCCTGCATGGCGGCTGCATCGGGGCCACCGCTCTTGGGGCAGTCGCTGCCGACGGCCGGGACGGTCGGATCGAACGGCGTGGTGATGCAGGTGACAGACGCGAGGTCCGCCAGCGACTGCAGCAGCGGCTGAACCTGGTCGGCTACGGCCGGGTCCACCGCCGACCCTGTGGCAGGCGACCAGACGATGGTGGCGCCACCGTCGAGGCGACTCGTGTCGGTGCCGCTGCTGGTCAGCAGGTCCGTTGCGGTCTTGGACTCGGTGTCCGGCAGGTCGAACGTGTCGTTCAGGGTGCCACCGACCGTCAGCCCCAGGCCGACAATGGCGACGAGGGCGACGAACCACGCGATGAGCGCAACAACGGGGCGACGAACAGCCCATGCGGACAGGCCAGGCATGATTCCTTCTTCCGAGAGAGGCGAGGGGTGCCTACGGGACCAACTGGTACTTAGCGAACCCTATCGTTCCCTATTCGTCAAATCAGGGAACGTTCGCGTTCCCTATTCATGCTAGCCTTCGGCCGTGATCGATTCCTGTCCCGTCCGTCGCCGCGGCGAGGTCCTGCGCGATGCCGTCTTCGTGGCCGCTCTTGCCGAGATCTCCGAGTTCGGGGTGCGGGGAGCATCGATGGACCGGATTGCCAAGCGGGCCGGCACCGGCAAGGCCGCCCTGTACCGACGATGGGCCAATGTCCGCGCCCTGGCCCTCGATGTCTTCATCAGTACCCTCGAGGCCGCCCTGCCGCCTGCCCTGCCGGACACCGGCTCCCTGCGTGACGACATGGTCGAGTCGCTCACCCACTTCACGGCAGAGTTGGATCGCGGTCTGGGCATCGTCCTGCGCGAACTGATCAGTGAGGCCGCGCACGACCCGTCGCTCTCGGCGGAGTTCCAGACCCGGTTAGGGCTGCCGAAGCAGGTCGAGCTCATCGGCGCCCTGCAGCGGGCGATGGCCCGCGGTGAGATCCCCGCTCAGCCCATCGACCCCTACGTGCTGCAGCTGCCCGCGGCCCTCGTCGTCCACCAGCTTGTGCTGGCCGGGACGGTTCCGAGCCATGCCGAGATCGAGCACATCGTCGACGCCCTCGTGCTGCCGCTACTGCGCCAGCCCGCCGCCGTCGTCGCCTGACTCCAGGGCATCCGCTTCCCCATCGGCCAGCACCTCGCATGCCACTGACACGGCCATCCCCTGCCGGTAGCCGCGACGCATGAGCATCGACACCAGGCGTCGCTTGCGCACGGCAGGCTCGAGCCTGGACATGGCACGGACCTTGGTCGCAGCCAGCCGAACGGCCCGCTCACTCTCAGCCTCTTCGTCGATGCCCTCTAGCGCCTCACGGGCATCGTCGTCGCCGATGCCCTTGGAACGAAGCTCCTGACGCAGAACAGAACGTGCCGTGCCACGGGTGCGCTGCCGGGCAGCAACCCAACCCTGTGCGAAAGCGGAGTCGTCAATCAGGCCGACGTCGACGAAACGGTCGAGGACGCGCTCGGCAACATCGTCGGGAACTCCGCGCTTCGTCAGGTCGGTGCGCAGTTCGGCACGTGTACGCGGGGCGGCCGACAGCCGCCGGAGCAGGATGGTCCGGGCCACCTGCTCCGGATCGGCGTCGTCCTGCAGGCCAGCTGCCGACCCGGGAGTCGGCTCGCTGACGTATCTGACCATCGACTATTCGTCGATGGGCGCGAGGGCCGGCGCCGGCACATCGGCGGGCGCATCGACCTTCGCCCCGATACCGAGGGTCTCCTTGATGCGCTTCTCGATCTCGTTAGCCAGATCCGGGTTGTCCTTGAGGAAGGTCCGGGCGTTCTCCTTGCCCTGAACGAGCTGATCGCCCTCGTAGGTGTACCAGGCTCCGGACTTGCGCACGATGCCCGCGTCGACGCCGATATCGATCAGCGAACCCTCGCGCGAGATGCCCTCGCCGTAAAGGATGTCGAACTCGGCCTGCTTGAACGGCGGCGCGACCTTGTTCTTCACGACCTTGACGCGGGTGCGGTTGCCGACTGCCTCGGTGCCGCCCTTGAGAGTCTCGATACGACGCACGTCAAGACGCACGGACGCGTAGAACTTCAGCGCCTTGCCACCCGTCGTGGTCTCGGGCGAGCCGAACATGACACCGATCTTCTCGCGCAGTTGGTTGATGAAGATGCAGGTCGTGTTGGTGTTGCTCAGTGCACCGGCCATCTTGCGCAGGGCCTGGCTCATCAGCCGCGCCTGGAGGCCGACATGCGAGTCGCCCATCTCGCCCTCGATCTCCGCGCGCGGCACCAGCGCGGCGACGGAGTCGATGACGACCAGGTCGATCGCACCGGAGCGCACGAGGGTGTCGCAGATCTCGAGCGCCTGCTCGCCCGTGTCGGGCTGCGAGACATAGAGGCTGTCGAGGTCGATGCCCAGCTTCGACGCGTAATCGGGATCGAGCGCGTGCTCGGCGTCGATGAAGGCGGCCAGGCCGCCAGCGGCCTGGACACTGGCGATGGCGTGCAGCGCCAGCGTCGTCTTGCCGGAGGACTCCGGGCCGTAGATCTCCACGATCCGGCCGCGGGGCAGGCCGCCGATGCCGAGAGCGATGTCGAGGGCGATGGAACCCGTGGGGATCACCTCGATCGGCATGCGCCCCTCTTCGCCCAGGCGCATGATCGAGCCCTTGCCGAACTGGCGCTCGATCTGAGCGAGAGCGGCGTCGAGTGCCTTCTCGCGGTCGTTGGCGGCGCTGGCCATGGTGTCTCCTCGGTAGGTCGGTCGGTATGCGATGAAACGTAGGCGGGACCTCTGACATCCGACCGCGATCCGTACCGCCTGTGAACGGTTACCCGCTCGCTGTCGTGCTGCGAACCTATATCGAACGGGTGTTCGAATGCACGCGACACGCCGTGATCCCGGACGGCTCCTAGACTTGGCCGCAATCGGACGGTTCTCATCGGGGGGTGCGCGTGGCAGACACAGCCGAAACCGGCCAGTCCGTTCGGCTGCCCGTGCTGGGCATGACCGTCGCCGCTCTCCTGGCGGTGATCACGGTCCTCGCTGCCACGATCGGGCTTCGTTGGGCGCTTCCGGATCCACCCGCGGCCGATGCCCCGGATCAGCAGTCCCAGATTCTGATCGCCGACGGCCTGACTGCCTACCGGGCCGGCGACCTCGTCGCGGCGGCCGAGGCCTTCTCCGAGGCCATCGCCCTTGCTCCCGACGATGCTGTGGCCGCCTACGATCTGGGAACCGTGCGCGAGGCACAGGGCGATGAGAGCGCAGCTCGCGACCTCTACACGCGGGCGACCGAGCTCGACCCGACGTTTGCCGATGCCCACTTCAATCTCGCCGTTTCACAGGCCGCTGCTGGCCAGGACACGGCTGCCATCTCCTCCTACCGGCGCGTCCTGGAATTGCAGCCGGACCGTTCGGCCGCCCTGTGGAATCTGGGCCTGCTGCTGCACGCCTCAGGCGAGCCAGACGAGGCCGTCGCACTCCTCCAGCAGGCTGTCGACCTCGACCCCACCCTCGCCTCCCGGCTACCGGAAGGGATCGACCTTGGCTAGCGCCGGGCACGCCTCCCAACCGAGCCCCCGCCCGGAGACGGTCCGATGAACCTCCTGGCGGCGTACGTCGTTGCCCCGCTGCTGCTCGCGGCGATCCTGCTCGGGGCCGGGCTGCTCATTGCCTCGTCCCAGCGCATCCTTCGGATCGGCCCGGTCACGGCCCCCATCGGGCTGACGCTCGTCGTACTCGTCGGGACCGTGACGACGTTCTCAGCAACGACGGCGCCCTACACGACGGCCACCCTGTGCCTCCTCGCGGTTGCTGGCATTGCCGTGTCCGCCTCCCGCGGCCGACACGGCATTCGCTCCGGCCTCACGGGACTCGACCCCTGGCCGGCCGTCGTCGCGCTGACCTCGTTCGCCAGTTTCGCCGCCCCGGTCGCGATGAGCGGTCAGGCCTCCTGGGCCGGCTGGGTCAAACTCGACGACAGCGCCTCCTGGCTGGCCTTCACCGACCGACTCATGGCGGCTGGCAAGACCCTGCCCGAGCCGGTGACGTCCACCTTCGAGCGCCTCATCGACGTCAACTTCCGCGGCAGCGGATCTGCGCCGTACCCCACTGGCGCATTCCCACCCCTCGGCGTGATGTCCGAACTCACGGGTGTCGACATCGCCTGGCTGCTCCATCCCTACATGTGCGTTCTCGGCGCGCTGCTCGCGTTGGCCATCTACCACCTGCTGCGCTCCCTCATCTCACCGCGCTGGCTGCGGGCCCTCGCCAGCGTCATCGCCGCGCAGGCGGCCACCGTCTTCGCCTACGTCCTGTGGGGCGGCCTGAAGGAGATCCTGCTGCCGGTGCTGCTCGCCGCGCTGAGCGTCACGGCCGTCGAAGCGACCCGACGCGGTTCGACATGGCGTGCGCTGCTGCCGCCGGGGATCGCGGCGCTGGCCTTCCTCACCGTCACCGGGTCATCAGGCGTTGGCTACATAGGGCCAGTCCTCGTCGCCGCCGTGCTGCTCGGCTGGATCATCCGACGCCCGCACTCCGGTGCGATCGCGGCCTCCGCCGTGACCGCCGGGCTCACAACGGGAGCCGTGCTCCTGGCCCTGGGGGCCATGCCCGCGCGGCTGGCCCTCGTCCCCGAGATTCCCGACATCGGCAACCTCGTCGGGCCGCTCAACCCATGGCAGGCCACGGGCGTGTGGCTTGCGGCTGAC
>JAPLBU010000176.1:0-4371 GCA_026392575.1 Actinomycetota bacterium
CGTCTCGCAGACGGCTGCCGTCGTCCTCACCGAGGAGGACGCCAGAGAGATCGCGACCCACCAGACGCCGCACCTGCGTGTGCGTCTTGTGCAGCTCCTTCGCCAGTGACAACTCGTCGAGCCCGGCGAGGCCGAGCATCGTCGGGATGAGGTCGGCGTGGCTGGTCAGGATGTCGGTCTCCTGGTGGCCGGCGAACAGCTGCGGGTTATGGAAGATGAGGGGCACCCGCAGCATCTCGTCATAGGCGTTGTGCCACTTCTGGAACATGCCGCCGTGCGCGCCCAGCACCTCACCGTGGTCGGAGAGGTAGATGACGATCGTGTCGCGGTACATGGCCCTGTCGCCGGTCAGTGCATCCATCACGGTGCTGACGTGATTGTCCACCTCCTTCTGCAGCTGGTAGTAGAACCGGTGGTACGGGTTGCCGTTGCTGTGCGGCTGGAAGCCCTGCGTGTACGCCGCGACATAGCTCGCCTGAGCCGTGGGCTTGGTGCTGAGGTCCTCGCGCGACGACGCGTCGTAGAGCGGCCCGAAGAGGTTCTCCGGGACGTTGGAGCCGGCCAGCTGATTCAGCATGTGGAAGGCGCCCGCATTCCCGGCGGCGTCCGAGGCGACCGACAGGTCACCCCACAGGGTGATGTCGTGCGGGTTCACGAACGACGACACCATGACCCACGGGGTCTTGGAGGTGCGCAGGGTCCGCAGCTGGTCGACGCTGATCTCGGCGTACACGTCGTCGCGACCCCGGCCGCCCGGTCCGCCGGATGATCCCGAGTTGAGGGGGTTGCTGCCCGTTGGCTCCGGACCGATGAAGCCCGTGAAGCCATACCCCTCTAGGCGCCCGGCCTCGAGGTAGATGTCCTCCAGGTAGCGGTCCCGCACACCGGAGTCGGTGTACGACGGAAGGCGGTTGTAGGTGCCCGGCTGGTAGAGGTCTGCGTCACTGACGTGCCACTTGCCCTTCCAGTACGTGTCGTAGCCCGCCGCACGGAACCAGCTGCCGAGGGTGGGCACGGTCGTCGGATCGAGCCAGAAGAGGTCGCTCTCGACATCCAGCTTTGCCGCACCCGAGGTCTGTGCCACGCCATGGAGCGACGGGAACTGCCCCGTGAAGATCGATGCCCGGCTCGGCTGGCACGCCGTGGACATGATGTGGTGCTGGGTGAACTCGAAGCCGTTGCGCCGGATGAACTCCTGGCCCGTCAGGTTCGCCTGACGCCACGCCTGCAGCTCGGGGGTCTCGTACCCGGGTGCGGTGCGCTGCTCGCCGAGGACGAGCTCGCGCCCATTGCAACGGCTCCCGCCGCGGCAGCGCCCGCCGCCTGGAGGAGGGTGCGACGACTCAGTCCGCCGCTCATCGTCTTGTCAGTCATTACCGACCTGCCTTTCGGATGGGGTCACTGAGGTACACGCGGCCGGTCGCCACGTTGTACGTCACGGTGAAGTCGAAGAATGGGGCATTCCCGGTGTTCACTGCAGGCTTGCCGGAGGAGATCACCCGGGCGAGGTTGGCGGACGCGTTCCGGCCAGCCTTGATGGACCAGCCGGTGAAGGCACTGCCCTCAGCAGCGAGGCCGATGCGTGTGCCCGGGCGAACCATGCCGCGGGCATCCTGCGGCACGCGGCCGAACTGTCTACCGACGATCCGCATCGTCGTGAATGCCGAGTCAAATGTCGTCGGTACGCAGGCCTCAGGCGTTGCACCGAACTTCCAGCAGCCATTGGCTGCGTGGTCGTTCCACATCGCGGCGCCGTTCACGTTCTCGCCGATGTACGGCAGCTGGTAGACGAGCAAGGGATCCGTCGGTGGCTGCGCTCCCAGCACGAGCGACCCGTTGCGCCCACCGGTGCTCGCCACGTCGCGGACGAGGTGCAGGCTCCATCGCAGGCCGAGCTCACCGGGCAGTGCGCTCAGCGGGTTCACCATCGCCGCGCTGCCCTTGGTGCCGATACCCATCAGACCGCGGACCCCGACCTTGCGCCACACGTCGAAGAAGGGACTGTCGGAGTTGGTGTAGAGGAACTGGATCGGGTAGACCGTGGTCACGCCGTTGATGGTCATCGGGGCCGAGCCGGGGAAACCCTTGACGGACTTGCCGCCCGGCATCGCCGCACTTGTTCGCTTGGTGCCAACGGATACGCCACCCGGCTTCTTCGTCCAGGCATTCGGGAACAGGATCAGCCCGGTGAAGCCGGTGTCGACGACAACGGGGATCGGAGCGGACCCGCCGAGACGGATCTCCGCCACACCGCTCTGGCCCGACTGCCGCGGCCCGTCCATCATGCGCAGCGGAACGGCCACCTGTGCCGCTTCCTGCGCTGCGGTCGAGCCGGAGCCGGTCACGTCGGTGTCGGCGTGGGCCGGAGTCATTGAAACGGCCAGCAGCGCCGCCGAGGCGACGGTCAATCCCACAGTGCGAAGTCGCGTCACGACCTGGCTCCCTTCAACTACGGATGGGCCCTGCCCGAAATCGGAGCCGACACGCCCTGTCGCACAGTAGTCCCGCGGCGCTCGCCGCCTCGGCGGGGCACCACAAGACCGCCGAAGGCACCGCACGCGGCCATGCGGGCGACACCGCGGGGCGACTCCAGCGCGTCCACGCGCCTGCCCTCCCACGGATCCAGGGCCTGTGGATAAGTTCCGAGCGCTGCGCCGCAATTCCATAGGCTCAATTCATGACCAAGAACAACAGAAACAACGAGTACTTCGTCGATTCCAATGGCTGTCCGGCCGAACGCGTCGTCATCGGCGGTCACGACGTAGTCATGCACTACGACGACATACCCGAGTCGGACATAACGACCGTCAACGGAATCCCATGCACGACCCCACTGCGTACGGTCATCGACCTCGCGCCCCAACTGGGGAGGGACGATCTCGCGCTGATGGTGCGTGACTGCCTTGACCGAGGACTCTTCACGGCCGACGAGGCGCTTGCGCGGGTAGCCGAGCCGGACGCGCCTGAGGCTCCTGAGAACCCAGCACCTCACCGTTGCCCACGAAGTGGACCCGTCCGCGTGGGCCGGGGGTTCACATCCTCAACCCGCGTCGCTCTCATTCGCTCCCACGATCAGGCGACAGCCTTGGGCTTGAGTTCAACGGACAAGGTCGCGTCGAAGGCGTCGGCGATGCGCTCGAGGATCGGCAGCGTTGGCGTCGTGCCACCGGCCTCGAATCGGGCGATCGCCGGCTGGGTCATCCCAGTGAGTTTGGCGAGATCGCGCTGACTCCAGCCACGCTCGTCGCGCAGGCCTCGCACCTGCTCCCCCAGTTCGAAGGCGAGCTTGGCTGCGGCGTACGCGGCGTCGACTGCGGAGTCGCCCGCCCGTGCGGCCTTGAGATCATCCCAGGACGTGCGTGCCATCACTGCTCCTCATCCTCATCCACGATGTGCTTGGCCTCGATGCAGGCCAGCATCGCCTTCTTCGCGCGGGCAACCTGCGCTCGATCCCTGTCCTTGGTCTTGGTGAAGACCGTCAGCAAGATGATTCGTCGATCACGGGCTATCCAGTAGGGGATGCGGATCGCCTGTTGCGACAGGTCGATGTAGAACGCTGCATGGCCGAACTGGGCGCCCGGAAGCTCTTCGAGCCAGTCCCGGACCTCCGGCTCAAGTTCCACCGTCCCCCAAGACATACCATCGATGGTATCACTGACTCTCTACCCGCGCCAGGGTCAGCCACGTTAGTTCGCGGTTGATCTCGTCGTACTGGTGGATGAAGAAGTTGCGGTTCGCCACCGCGAGTGCCCAGTCCACGCCTGCCGGAGCAAGGACGTCCAGGCGGGACAGCCGGTTGGCAGCCTCTCCGAGTTTCATCATGAGCGAGTCGCCGAACGACGACCCATCACAGCAGCACCGCCTCACGGCGGATGTCGTCGTCCAGGCCGGGCTTCAGCCTGCCGTATTCGACGAGGTCGACATGGCGACCGAGAACCGATTCGAGCAACTGCTGGAACCTGACGAGTCCGAATGACGACGTTCCCTTCGGGGCCCTGACCAGCAGGTCGATGTCCGAATCAGGTCGCGCGTCACCTCGCGCAAGCGAGCCGAATACCGCAAGTCGAGTGAAGCCGTGGTCGGCCGCTAGCGCCTTCAGCACCGGCGCACCCGCCTCAAGCAGAGTGGCGGCATCGACCTTTGCCGCATCGGGGGACGAGCGGAGCTGCTGACTGATAGCCGGCTGCGATACACCCAACTCGTCGGCAATGTCTCGCTGACTCATGCCGACAGCGACCATGGCCCGCAACGCTATGGCGCGGCGCAGGCGGGCGGTTTCCTCGTCCCGCCGAGCCTCGCGGTATTCAGCCAGCACAGTCATAAGGCAACCTTATCGCATGATCGCCGTGTCAACCAGGCGCAGGCAGTGCC
>JAPLBU010000176.1:4394-5652 GCA_026392575.1 Actinomycetota bacterium
GCCACGTGGTCAGGAAGGACGACTACCCGCTCGTCGTCGGCGTCATTTCGCCGTACCCCGCAAACGGAGCGCCAGGGCCGGCAGCCGGGCTGCCACATGCCCCTGCCCGACGTAGACGAACTCGTCCGCGCCCGGAGCCGTCGACACAGGTGCGCAGCTTGATCAAGCCAACCTCACCCAGTCCGGGGGCGCCGGCACCCTGGTCCGGTCAGGCGCGCACGGGTAGCCCCCCGACCCTGACCGCTGCGTCAACGATCACGCTGGACACCCGCAAACGGTGTCCCGAGACATCACAGCACGTCAGCGGCGTAGCAGGCGTCCGTGCCGGTGCAGCGTCTGCGACACCGCCTGTTCCATCACCCATCGCCGCAACTCAATCATGGGGATTCCGGTTACTGGGGAACGATCCACGGCAATGCCAGCGGCGAAAGCAGCGGCGTGCACCGAGTCGGACGCTTCAGTCAGCAATCGCAGGCGCACCGTTCCCTGCCCCGCCAACGTGCCCAGATAGGTTGCGAACTCAGCGTCGTCCTGTCGGGCCATTTCGCTGATCTCGATGTCCACCCCCGTGATTTGGGCGCCCATCTGGAGAAGTCGCACGTGCGCGCTGTCGGAATCGTCCACCCGCACGACGACACGATCGACGGGGCGGAAGCGCAGGGTGTTCGCCTCGCATGCCATCCCGCTGGGATCGTGCGCGGCACCGAAGTACGCCGTCCAGGTCTGCTGGAAGTCCGAACGAACCGCGTCGGGTTCTACGAGCGGCGCTGTCCACGTGCCGTACGAGTCCAGGTGACCAGGACCGCCGGGCTTGCTGCCGGCGCCGATGGACGACTTCTTCCAGCCCCCGAACGGCTGTCGCTGGACGATGGCGCCCGTGATGTACCGGTTGATGTACGCATTGCCGATCTCGACGCGCGACAGCCAGGTCTCGATCTCTAGCGGATCAAGCGAGTGGATGCCCCCCGTCAACCCGTACTCGACCTGGTGATCCGTGTCAAGGATTCCGGACAGTCTCTCGATTGATTCCTTCTGGTGATCAGGCTGCGAGTGCGGCGCTGCGGTAGTCGTTGAGGGCTTGCGCGGGGGTGCGGTAGCCGATCGATGAGTGCATGCGCGGGTCTGCCCCCGGTTTGGTTGACACGCGGGGTTGATGGTTCTCAGGCCGCGTCTGCGGCCGCGTAGATCATCTCAAACTCGACCGGGGTGAGCTTGCCCAGGGCACGCTGGCGACGGCGACGGTTGTACTTGGTCTCGA
>JAPLBU010000115.1 GCA_026392575.1 Actinomycetota bacterium
TGGCGGAGGAGGCGAATCTGTCCGGTCCGCTGGGTAGCCGGATGCTGAGCCTGGCCTGCCAGACACTCCGCGATCAGCCGCACCTGCCGGGACACATCGCCGTCAACGTCTCCCCCCTCGAACTCGGTAATCCGGACTGGGAACGGGGGTTCCTCGACACCATCGCCGACTATGGAGTGGATCCAAGCCGACTGGCGATCGAGTTCACCGAGACCAGCGCGCTTGCCGTGACAACTGACCTTCGCCGCCAACTCAACGGACTACGCGACCGCGGCATCGGGATCCACGTCGATGACTTCGGCACCGGCTACTCGTCGATCTCGCTGCTCCGGGAACTGCCCGTCACCGGGCTCAAGCTCGATCGCTCCTTCGTCGAGGACATCGAGAACCCGGACGGCGCATCGCTGGCCCTTGCCGTCGGACTCGCGGGACTCTCGCGCGGCCTGGGTCTCGACATGATCGCCGAGGGCATCGAGACCCCTGGGCAGGCACGCATCCTGCTCGATGCCGGCTGGAGCGTCGGCCAGGGCTACTTGTACAGCCGGCCCGTGCCTACGCCACCACTACGAGTTGACCTCGTACCGTATGCCGGGTGAGCGACGCGACCCCTGACGTAGCTGAGCCCGAAAGCACCCGGATCTCGCGCCGTGGCTGGCTCTTCCTCGGTGCGCTCGGTCTGTCGATCGCCGGCACGGCCTGGGGGTTCCTCGACGCGACGAGCATCGCCGTCATCGACGGTGGGACTGATGAGGGCTCGGTCTACGCCGGGTTGTTCGTTTCGCTTGGCCTGGTGTTCACGGCAATCACGGTGCCGCTCGTGCCGCGAGCGTGTCGGCTGCTGGGGGAGACCGGTGCCTTCAGCCTGTCCCGCTGGGGCATGGTCGTCTCGACCATCGCCGTGGGCTTGGTCATTCTCGCCGGGTTCGCGGACGAACGCGTCCTGCTTGTGTACGCGCCCTTCTACGGAGCGTTCGTCGGCCTGGCGCTCGTCCTGAACCCGTTGTTCGCCAGTCGGCTGATGGGCAAGGCCGGGATGGCCCGTGCCTATGCCCGGCTGTCCGTGGTGGGCGGCCTGGCCTGGGCGATCGGCGCACTCGTCGGCGGCTGGATCACCGACCACACGTCGTCGGGCTGGGGCCTGCTCGCCATGGGCATTGCCGCGATCCCCCTCGCGCTGCTGACCATGACCAGCGCAGAGCCGGGCGAGACCGCAGTAGATGCGGGTGACGAAGCGGAGAAGGCCACAGAGGCGAAGCCCAAGAGCGGCCCCCGCGCATCACTGGCCGCTCTCCGCGCCAATCCGACGCTGCTGAAGATCACCATCTTCGCCGCCGCCATCGCCTTCTTCGCATCACCGCTGGTATCTCTCATCGTGCCGATTGCCGATGAGCTGTACCACCGGACCTTCATCACAAGCGCCAGCATCATGATGGCCGGGCTGTCTGTCGGCGAGATGCTGACACCCGTGATCGTCGGCGGGCTGAAGAAGCGGTTCAACGATCTCCACGGTGCCGCTGTGGCCTCACTCGCGTGCGGCCTCCTGCTCATCGTCTTCACTCTGGACGCCCTGTTCTTCCAGGGAAACGTGGAACTGGCGTTCTGGGTGGCGCTGTCGTTGGCGTTCGGCGGCGCGCGGTATGCGTCCCGGGCGCTCGCACTCGGGGCCGCGTCGACGTCACGTCCCGGTGAGAGTGGGGTCTCCACTATGTCGATCTACTTCTTGGCCGTGATGGTCACGGCGCCGATCGGTGTCGCCTGGTGGAGCCTCGTGATCGAGTACGTCAACGTCGTGACGGCACTGCTCGTCGGTGCCGCTGGCACCATCGCCATCTCGCTGTGGCTGCTGCGCCAGCCTCAGGTCTCCCGACCGCCGCGAGCCATCCAGTGAGCAGGCGGGGCATCTCGGTCCAGAGCCGCGGGTTTATCTAGGGGATCCGCCTTCCACCGTCGCGTCATGTCGATTCGCCGTTCGCACTCCTCCTCCAGGTCCCTGCGCTCGTCGGCATCCGGGGACCAGTTGGTCAGTGCGTGCTCGAGTAACTCGCGAGCAAGGCTCTCGTGATCAACAGGCATATCGGTACGTGCCTCGGGTCCAAGCCCGGGCACGGCAGGTCCGAGCCATCGGCCGATTCGGGAGTACACGATGCGCGCGGACACCAGGTAGAACTCGGCCACGGCCCGATTGGCGTGAATCGCGCTGCTCTGGCGGGGTTGACTCCGTCCGTCGATACGCAGGCGGTCATGGATCAACGGCACCGCGACGGCGTGGAGGCGTTGATCACATACGCTCGCGCCGGTGGTATCCCGGGAAGCACGGTCACCGTGGGTTCCGACGGACCAGTCGGGTCGGCCGCTGTTGATGGACCTATCGCCGTCCTCCACCTGACACCAAGTTCCCTGCCGATGGATCTGCTGATCGACCTATGCCGGCGAGTGCCCACGGGGGGGCTGGTGATCGTGGATGGCTATGACGTTCCGTCGCTTCGAGAGGTCGCGGACGAGATTCGGTCTGAGCTCGCGATCACGTCGCCGCTGGAGATCATGGACTGGTCAGGGGTCTGGTGGCGAATGTGAACCTGCCCCAGCGGCGGAGTGCTAGCTAGAGCAGCGTGAACGTGTGGCTGAAGGTGCCATCCTCTTCGCGCACCGACACGGCCTCGCCGCGAGCCCCGATGAACTGACCCGTGCCACCGATCACGGCGCGTAGATGCCGCGCACCAGCGGTCGAATGCAACTGGTCGGCCTCGTAGCGAATCACGCCGCATACCGAGAGCGAGTCGTCTCCCTCAAAGCGGAACGTCGCAACTCCGAGACGGTCCCAGTGCTCGTCACCGTGCTGGCGGACGCTGTTCTGGACGCCCACCAGGACACCGCGCAAGCCATCGGGTCCCGTCACGTCGGCGTGATACGTGATGACGTCGCCGTGCTCCTCGTTGCCGTCAGCATCGTGCACGATGAAGGCCGGTTCCTGATGAATGACGAGGGTGCTCATGGGGGCTCCTTGGTGTCCGTGGAAGCCACAGCGTAGACGGCTGATTTCAGACACCTGAAACCCCTCGCTGCCCTAGCCTCTAGCCATGATCAGTCGACGCGTTCGTGCCCTGACCGCCCTTGCCGGTGGCGCCCTGCTGCTCGCAGCCCTGCCCGCCACACCGGCATGGGCCACATCGGCCATCGTCACGGTGAAGGTGACGGGCCAGCCCACCGGCATCGTCATCACGCCAGACAGCACGCGGGCATACGTCTCGAACGCCGGTACGAACACGGTCAACGTCATCAACGTCTCTTCTGGGGCGCTCGCGGCGAACATCCCCGTCTGCTCGAACCCGCAACCGCCGGCGATCTCCGGGGATGGCACCAAGGTCGTCATCTCCTGCAACGGTGACGACAAGGTGCAGGTCATCAGCACCGCCAGCAACACGGTGACAGCGACCATCGCCGTCGGTGACTCGCCCGGCAAACCGCTCGTCACGGGAAACCGCGCGTATGTGTCCAACTTCGGCACCAACAACGTGTCCGTCATCGATCTCACGACCAATGCCGTCGTGGCCACCATCCCCGTCGGCACCGATCCGACAACGGGCATCCTCGGGACCGGCGACCAGTACCAGTCCTACGGCACAACGCTATTCGTGCCCAACGGAAACGGTGGCACGATCTCGCTCGTCGACACCAACACCAACACCGTCACCAGCACATCCACGATCGGTGGCCAGATCACCGGCCCCGCCGTCTCGCCGGGCATGTCCGGCTGGAACGCCGTGTTCGTCTCCAGCGCCACCTACTCATCCCTCGTGCAACTGAGCCAGGCCGGCGGAGCCCCGATTCAGTTCGTCAGTGTCGGCTCGAAGCCATCCGTACCGACGGTGAACATCGACGGCTCACGCGTGTTCGTCGCCAACGGCGGCTCGAAGTCGGTCTCCGTCGTGTCCCTCGATGCGAGCCCCGCGAAGGTGATCGCCACCGTCCCCGTGGGCTCGACCCCCGGTAACCCGGTGATGGACAAGTCAGGTGCCAGCATCTACGTGCCGAACTACGGCGGCTCCACCGTCTCCGTCATCAGCACGAGCACCAACGCGGTCAAGGCGACCTACCAGGTGGGCAACGGCCCGATGGGCATCGCGCTCGCACCCTCCGGTTCGAAGATGCTGTCGGCGAATTCCAAGGACGGCACCGTCTCCGTTGTGACCCTGTCCTCGTCGACTCTGGCAAAGGCTCCGACCAGTGTCTCGGTCAACCTCTCGACGTCCAAGCAGGCCACGATCTCGTGGAAAGCGTCCACCTCGTCATCCGTGACGGGCTACGTGGTGACGGCCCTGCCCGGCGGCGCAACGTGCAGCACAACGAGCACGAAGTGCACCATCAAGGGACTCACCGGCGGCAAGAGCTACAAGTTCGCGGTCCAGACGAAGAACAAGTACGGCGCAGGAGCGCCGACGACGTCGAAGAGCGTGACGATCAAGAAGTAGCCGCCCCATCGACAAACCGCCGGGATCGCCGACGCCCTGTCTTCTGCGCGAGGGGAAGGTTGAGCACAACTCCTTGCCCATATGGGCAAGCGCCAGTGGTCTGCGGAACAGCCGCTCAGGGGACGGTCGCTGAGTCAGCACGAACGGGCATCGTTCAACCCCGATTCCGGTCCTTGCAACATCTATGGTCGGAGGCATGCGAAGCACCCGAGGTATCGCCGTCACCACCATCGCCGCGCTGACCCTGTCACTCGGGGCCATGCCATCCGTGGCGCACGCGGACACCATCCCCACCGTGCACTTCCGCGATCTCGTCTCGGGGCAGTCAACGCTGGCATACGGAGAGGCGTTCGGCGTGTGGTCCTGCTGGTCCAACCCGAAGCTCAACGTCAGCCTGTACGCCATGGATGCCGATGGCACATGGCAGACGGTGTCCACCGACAATTCGCTCACGAAGGATCCGACGAACTGCAACGTTGGCGGCCTGCCGTACAGAGCAGTGAACGCGTGGACGGTCAACATGAAGGGCTCGCAAGCATCCGGAGTGCAGCGAGGTGTCATCGTTCTCGGACTGGGAACAAAGCCAACCGCGCCCACGTCTGATTTCGCTCTCGCGCAGACGCGGCAGGTGTCGGGGGCCGCGGGCAGGAATCTCCAGTGGGCTGACCTGAGTGCCGGGAAGGTCGCGCTCCCACTGGGATCGTCGGTGAGCATCACCTACCCGAGCTGCGGGGCGAACAACCTGTACGCACTCGACAGCACCGGCCTCCTCGGTTCGTGGAAGCAGGTCGCCACCGACTGCGACGACTCGTGGAAGGTCAACTCACCGGGGAGTCAGGGGACCGGGACGCAGTCGGGTATGACCCTCCTGGCAGCGGGACCCGCCAAGCCCCAGTACACGTACGGGCTCGCCAAGGTCACCCCGTAGGTCCGTCGCCGGGAGACCTCACGGAGGCCTCTACATCAGCGGGTACGGAAGAGGGCCAGGCATCGCCCGGCCCTCTTCTCACCTGTGCGCGAGGGGGGAGTTGAACCCCCACGCCCTTTCGGGCACACGGACCTGAACCGTGCGCGTCTGCCTATTCCGCCACTCGCGCGTAGCCGAACTTCTTGATGCTCGCGGAAGTCTACGAGATACCGCGCCACACCGTGTCCCCGGGAGCCTCAGGCCCCGGCGGCGCCCGATTCCAGGCCGGCTTTCAGGGCGGCGAGCGTGGCCTGCATGCCAGCCTCGTTGTGCTTGCGCCGGTTGGCCACCCCGGTGCCGAGGATCCCGATCACCTTCATGAACAGCCCGCGATGGTCCCACCACTGCTCTTCCACGATGACTCCCTCAGGACCTTCGGTGATCTCGTAGCGCCAGCGGGCACTGGCCATTCCTTGAAAGGTCACGTCGAAGGCGAAAGCCCGGCCCGGATCCGACTCGATCACCCGGCCCTGGGTCGACCAGGCGAACAGGCCATGACGGTTGCTGCCGGAGAAGGTCGCACCCACGGGCAGTGGGCCATCGAGCATGCAGCGGACGGCTGAGCTCTCCGGCGACCACTCGGTGATGCGCCGTGGATCAGCGATCGCTCCCCACACATCGAGCGGAGTCGCCCTGACGGTCGTGCGCACGCTCACATCGGGCGGAGTCATGACCACATCCTGCTATCCGGGCTCACGCCGGTGCGGGACCTCTGCCGATGCCCGCGCTCGGGTTAGCATCGACCCACACCACCGAACGCGGTGGCAGCGCTGCTGTGCCCGGACATGGAGGACCTCGTGGGTCTGCTGGAACGGTTCGAGGATTCCCTCGACCGCCTCGTCAACGGTGCGTTCGCGCGCGCCTTCAAGGCCGAGGTGCAGCCCGTCGAGATCGCCTCCGCCCTCCAGCGCGAGATCGGCGACCGCGCGGCTGTCATCGATCGCCAGCGGACCGTCATCCCCAACGTGTTCCATGTCGAACTGTCGGAGCACGACTACCGCCGACTCGCCGTGTTCAAGGACGCGCTGCAGACCGAGCTGGCCACCCTCGTGCGTGACTTCGCCGGCGAGCAGCGCTACACGCTGCTGGGTCCGGTGCAGGTGCTGCTCAGCCAGGACGATGATCTCGAGACCGGGATCTTCCGGGTGCGCAGTGAGGCTCGGGCCGAGGTCAGCTCACAACCGCACGGTCGGCCCAGTGAGCCGGGCGCCGCAGTCGATGCCCGGCAGCCGCGGCTGGAGGTCGGTGGCACGGCCTATCCGCTCGTCCGCGCCGTCACACGGCTGGGCCGCGGCAGCGACACCGACATCCGGATCGAGGATCCGGGTGCGTCACGGCACCACTGCGAGATCGTCCTCGGCCAGCCGGTCCTCGTCCGCGACCTCAGCTCGACCAACGGCACCTACGTCAACGGTCAGAAGATCTCGCAGGTCGAGGTCGCCGACGGCACGACGATCATGATCGGCTCGACGCAACTGGTGTACCGGAGCGGCTGACCGGTGTCGGAACTCGCGCTCACCCTCGTGCGGCTGGGGTTCCTCACGCTCCTGTGGGCGTTCGTCCTCATCACGGTGCTCGCGCTGCGACGCGATCTGCGGCAGCCCGCAGAGGCCCGGCCCACCGGTCGCGAGCGCAAGCCCGCTCGCACGGCCCGTCCACCGAAGCCGCCCAGGGTGGCCAAGCAGCAGAAGGTCAAGGGCAGCAAGATCGTCGTGATCGAAGGGCCGCTGAACGGCACGATCATCCCGCTGGGCGACGTCCAGATCACGATCGGCCGCGCACCCGACTCAACGCTGATCATCGACGACGACTACGCATCCAGCCGGCATGCGCGCATCTACCCGTCCGAGGGCTCGTGGGTGGTCGAGGATCTCGGCTCAACGAACGGCACCTGGATCGACCGAACCCGCATCACGTCGCCGACGGTCCTGCCGGTGGGCGCGCCGCTGCGGGTCGGCCGCACCACGCTGCAGATCCAGAAGTAGCCGACCATGCCCCTCGTGCTGCGTTACGCCGCCCGATCCGATGTCGGCCTGATCCGTGAGGGCAACGAGGACTCCGGCTATGCAGGCCCCGCCCTGCTGATGGTGGCCGACGGCATGGGCGGCCATGCGGCCGGTGAGCTCGCAAGTGCCATCGCCGTGGCCACCGTCGCGGATCTCGATGTCCACCCGCCCGACCCGGCTGAGATCCTCACCGCGCTGGGCGACTCGATCGATGACATCGGTGATGGCATTGCCGATGTCATCACCGCGGATCCCGACCTGACCGGGATGGGGACCACGGTCACGGGCCTGTACTGGCAGGGCGCCAGCCTCGCCGTGGTGCACGTGGGCGACTCACGCGCGTATCTTCTGCGCGACGGCGAACTGACCCAGATCACTCACGATCACACCTACGTGCAGACCCTTGTCGACGCCGGTCGCATCACGCCCGAGGAAGCCACCATCCACCCGAGACGCTCGCTCCTCATGCGTGCGCTCGACGGGATGAACCCGGTGGAGGCCGATCTGTCGCTGCGTGAGGCGCGCGACGGCGACCGCTACATGCTCTGCACTGACGGCCTGTCCGGTGTCGTCGCCAGCCATGAGATCGCTGCGCTCCTGTCGGAGGGTGACCCCACGGGTGCCGTGACGCGACTCGTCGAACGCGCACTCGAGCGCGGTGCGCCCGACAACGTCACCGTGGTCATCGCCGACGTCGTCGAGGTCCCCGAGCCGGCTCCCGACATCGTCGCTGCGCACGAGGTTTTCGCACCGGTCGTCGTCGGTGCAGCGGGTGAACCGCGCGTGCGGCTTCGCCTTCCCGCCGTCCGCTTCCCCGACGACGCTCAACCCGACCCCGACCGTCCGGATGCGCCGCCGCCGATCGACGGCGGACCACCGACCGCCCCGCAGCCCTACATCGATGCCGCGATCGTTGTTCCGGCTGCGGAGAACGCCCGGCGCCGATCCCAGCAGCAGGCCACGGACGATGCCGGCCGCCGCCGGCGCACACGGTTCTGGTGGGCCATCAGTGCCGGCGTCGCAGCCGTGATCGCCGCAGTCGCTGTCGGACTCGTCGTCGTGAGCGGCTGGCTGTCGTCACAGTGGTACGTCGCGGTCAACGGCAGTCCCGGCACGGGCACCGTCAGCGTCTACCAGGGCGTGCAGGGCTCACTCGTCGGGCTCCGACTGTCATCCCTGTGGTCGGACTCCGGCCTGCGGGTCGGCGCCTTGCCGTACTTCGACCAGGAACTCGTGAGCAAGGGCATCCCCGCCGCCGACGAGATCGACGCGCAGCGGATC
Organism: Actinomycetota bacterium; assembly: GCA_026392575.1. Classification (GTDB taxonomy): domain Bacteria; phylum Actinomycetota; class Actinomycetes; order S36-B12; family S36-B12; genus UBA10649. The sequence continues at coordinate 8,724 of JAPLBU010000115.1, forward strand.
ATCGCCGAGCTGTCCAGCCGCGCCGCCGAGTGCCAGACCATCCTCCCGCCGTCCGGGTGCCCCGGGGCCACGCCGTGAGCATCCCCATCGACGTGATGGCCCCCGTCGGCAGGGCCATTCGCAAGCAGCCCAGCCGCCGCAACCTCGAGCTGGTCCTGCTGGTCTTCGCCTGGGCTGTCGGAGTGCTCGGCACGCTGCAGATCGGGTGGGCCAATGGCGTGGAGCCGAACAGTCAACTGTGGATCACCACCGGAGTAGTCGGGATGCTCGCCCTCGTCATGCACGGCATGGTCCGGTGGAAGGCGCGCTATGCCGACCCGTTCCTGCTGCCCGTCGCAACACTGCTGACGATCCTCGGACTGGTGATGATCTACCGGCTCGACGTCGCTGCCACCGAGCGCGCAGTTCTCAACGGCAGCCCCGAGCCGACACCCGATGCGTACTCGCAGCTCACCTGGTTCACCGTTGCGGTGATCCTGTTCGTATCGGTGCTGTTCCTACTTCGCGATCACCGCATCCTGCAGCGGTACACCTACACCTTCGGCTTCGCCGGTCTATTCCTGCTCGTGCTCCCGCTCGCACCAATCATCGGTACCACGGTCAATGGCGCGACACTCTGGGTGCGACTCGGTGGCTTCTCCTTCCAGCCTGCAGAGCTGGCCAAGATCCTCCTGACCATCTTCTTCGCCGGCTACCTGGTCGAGAAGCGCGATTCACTCGCACTCGTGCGCACGAAGTTCCTCGGTATCGGTTTCCCGCGACTGAAGGATCTCGGGCCGATCATTGTCGCCTGGCTGGTGTCCCTCGGCGTACTGGTCTTCCAGCGCGACCTCGGAACGTCACTGCTCTTCTTCGGGCTCTTCGTATCGATGCTCTACATCGCGACACAACGACGATCGTGGCTGATCCTCGGCGGGCTGATGTTCATCGTCGGTGCCGTCCTTGCCTACTTCGCATTCGGACACGTGCGCCTGCGCGTCACCGTCTGGCTGGATCCGTGGACCTACGCGAATGACGACGGCTACCAGATCGTGCAGTCGCTGTTCGGCCTCGCCAACGGTGGCATCCTCGGAGCGGGACTCGGGCAGGGCTTCCCGAATCTCGTGCCCTTCGCCAACACCGACTTCATCGTCGCCGCGCTCGGTGAGGAACTCGGTGTCACCGGGCTCATCGCCATGCTGCTGCTGTACGCGATCCTCGTCGAGCGCGGCCTACGAGCCGCAGTCTCCGTGCGTGACTCGTTCGGGCAACTACTCGCTGCCGGTCTATCGATCACGTTGGCACTGCAGGTGTTCGTCATCATCGGCGGCGTGACGCGGCTCATCCCGCTCACCGGACTCACGACTCCCTTCCTGTCCTATGGCGGCTCGTCCCTGATCGCAAACTGGATCATCGTGGCGCTGCTGCTCCGCATCTCCGACCGAGCACGGCGACCCGAGGTCACGATGCCCTCGCCGGACGAGGCCGTCACCCAGGTGGTGCGTCGGGTATGAGCCGGCCCATCCGCCGCATTGGCTTCGTTCTCGGAATCCTCTTGGTTGCACTGCTCGTCAACGTCACGGTCATCCAGGTCGTTCTCGCCGGTGACTACCGCGATCGGCCCGGCAATCAGCGGGTCCTGCTCGAGGAGTACGACCGCGAGCGCGGACCGATCCTGGTGGGGTCGAATCCGGTCGCACGCTCCAAGGAGACCGGCGACACCCTGAAGTTCCTGCGGGTGTACTCCGACGGTCCGCTCTACGCCCCCGTCACGGGCTTCTACTCACTCGTCTACGGAGCCACCGGTCTCGAGCGTACGGAGAACCGGATCCTCACCGGTAGTTCCAGCCTGTTCGTCGTCGATCGGGCCGAGCAGTTGTTCGCCGGTCGTCAGCCGGCAGGCGGCGCTGTCACGACGACGATCAACCCCCGCGCACAGAAGGCCGCGTTCGACGGCCTGCGGGGAAAGAAGGGCGCCGTCGTCGCGATCGAACCGTCGACCGGACGGATCCTCGCCTCGGTGCAGTTTCCGTCATTCGACCCGAACATCCTGTCCAGCCATGACCCCGCTGCGATCCGCGACTACTACGCGACGCTTGAGGCCGACCCCGGCAAGCCATTGCTGAACCGGCCTATCGTCTCGCTCAATCCACCGGGCTCGACATTCAAGATCGTCACAGCAGCCGCCGCGCTCGCGTCGGGGCGGTTCACGCCCGACACCGTCATCCCGGGGCCACGCACCTATGACCTGCCCGACTCCACGAAGAAGATCCGCAACTGGAACGGTCAGTCCTGTGGCCCGGGTGACCTCGTAACGCTGCGTCAGGCGCTCGCGATCTCCTGCAACACCGCGTTCGCGTGGCTCGGCAACCAGCTCGGAGCCGATGCACTTCGGACACAGGCCGACCTGATGGGCTTCGACCAGAGTTTCGAGATCCCGCTGCGCGCAGCGACATCGCACTTTCCCGAGGATCCGGATGCTCCCCAGACGGCGATGTCCGCGATCGGGCAGTTCGACGTGCGAGCAACCGCCCTGCAGATGGCGATGGTGGGCGCGGCCGTGGCCAACAGTGGCAAGACGATGAACCCCTATCTCGTGCAGGAGGTCCGGGGGCCGGATCTGGCGATCCTGCAGACCACGGAGCCCTCGATGTACGAGGAGGCGATGTCGTCGATGAATGCGGCCCAACTGACCGAGATGCTCGTCAACGTCGTCGAGAACGGAACAGGCAGCAACGCCCAGATCCCCGGGGTGCGGGTCGCCGGCAAGACCGGCACCGCCCAGACCGGTAACGACAACCCGGCCGTGGCCTGGTTCGTCGCCTTTGCCCCAGCGCAGTCACCGCAGGTTGCCGTAGCTGTCGTCGTCGAGGACGCCGGCGCCGCCGAAGTCAGCGGGAATCAACTGGCGGCGCCCATTGCCCGGGCCGTCATCGAGGCTGTGCTGCGCTGAAGTGCGGGCCCCAACTGAGAGTATGTGTCCATGACGACCGATCGGCCTGAGGCCCGGATGCTGGGCGACCGCTACGAGATCGGTGACGTCATCGGCCGTGGCGGCATGGCGGAAGTGCACGAGGGCCGCGATCTTCGACTCGGTCGGCGGGTCGCCGTGAAGATCCTTCGCCCCGACCTCGCCAAGGACCCCACCTTCCAGGCCCGCTTCCGACGCGAAGCCCAGTCGGCCGCAGCCCTGAATCATCCGAACATCGTCGCCGTCTACGACACGGGCGAGGACAACCTCACCTCGCCCACCGGCGAGAGCATTGTCGTGCCGTACATCGTCATGGAGTACGTCGACGGCATGACGCTGCGCCAGTTGCTCGCCAGCGGCCGTCGCCTGCTGCCCGAGCGTGCCCTGGAGATCACCGCAGGCATCCTCTCGGCACTTGACTACGCACACCGCCACGGCATCGTCCATCGCGACATCAAGCCGGCGAACGTCATGCTCACGCGCACAGGCGATGTGAAGGTCATGGACTTCGGCATCGCGCGGGCGATGAACGATGCCGGCACCACCATGACGGCCACGTCGACCGTGATGGGCACGGCGCAGTACCTGTCGCCGGAACAGGCGCGGGGTGAGGTCGTCGATGCTCGAAGCGACCTCTACTCGACCGGTGTCCTGCTGTTCGAACTACTCACCGGGCGTCCGCCGTTCACGGGCGACTCTCCCGTCTCGATCGCCTACCAGCATGTCAGCGAGATGCCGGTCCCCCCGTCGCAGATCGACCCGGGTGTGACGCCGGAAGTCGACGCCGTGGTGTTGCAGGCGCTCGCCAAGCGCACCGACGACCGCTACCAGACCGCCGCTGACTTCCGGGCCGATGTCGAGCGCGCGATCGCCGGGGCGCCCGTCACCGCGGCGGTGCAGGCGGTCACTCTCGACCGCACACAGATGTTGTCTCCCGTGCAGGCGGCCACCGGCGGCTACGAGCCGATGTACGACACCTCCCGTCCGCGTCGACGACGCGGGGTCGGCTTCTGGGCGCTCAGTTTCGTTGGCATCGTGGCCGCCATCATCGGTGCGCTCTTGATCGGCCGGTTCGTCTTCGGTGGGCCGGCCGTCACGCAGGTGCAGGTTCCCAACCTCGACGGCCTGACCATCGAGGTCGCAGCAGCAACCCTGCAGGACTACGAGCTTCGGCTCGGCGCGCAGACTCCCGCAGTCTCCGATCGTCCCCTCGACACGATCATCGCCCATGAACATCACCTACAGCAGCGGCCTCGAGCAGGTCACCGTTCCCCAACTCGTCGCGCTGACCTCCATCGACGCGGCCCGCATTGCCCTGCAGGATGCCAATCTTCAACTGGGATCGATCGTCGAGAAGAACTCCCAACAGCCGGCCGGGTACGTCCTCTCGCAGGAGCCCGGCGAGGGCACGCAGGTCGATGCTGGGGCATCGGTCGACATCACGGTGTCCTCGGGACTCGTGAAGGTGCCCACCGTCACCGGGTCCAGTGAGGCACAGGCCCGCAGCGACCTTGCGCAGGCCGGCTTCGATGTCCAGGTGGTCGAAATCGAGGACGGTTCCGTCGCGGGTGGCACCGTGCTGGCTCAGTCCCCACAGGGCAGTGAGTTGCTGCCTCGCGGTTCCGTCGTGACGATCACCGTGTCGACGTCGCCGCCACCGCCACCCTCTCCGACGCCAGAACCGACCCTCGCCCCGTCGGTTGCACCTTCGCCAGACCCGGTCACTCCCCCCGCCAGCGAGTTCGCTCCAGCGGGCTGATCAGCCGACGACGGGTGCCAGGTGCGTGGCTCGCTCACGTGCCGACGGATCGCCGCACTCGGCGAGCCAGTTCGCGAGCATCGCGTGACCGCCTTCGGTCAGCACCGACTCGGGGTGGAACTGCACACCCTCGACAGCAAGATCACGGTGACGCAGCGCCATGATCACGCCGCCACTCGTCGTGCCGGTGACCACGAGGGTGTCCGGAACGGTTGACGGCTCGACGGACAGCGAGTGGTAGCGCGTGGCGATGAATGGTGACGGCAGTCCGGCCAGGACACCGATGTCCTCGTGGAAAACCTCTGAGGTCTTGCCGTGCAGCAGTTCAGGCGCACGTGACACCGTCGCCCCGTATGCCACGGCAATCGCCTGATGTCCGAGGCAGACCCCGAAGATCGGCACGTCGCCAGCGCACTCCCGCACGATGGCGATGCAGACCCCGGCTTCCTC
>JAPLBU010000309.1 GCA_026392575.1 Actinomycetota bacterium
GGCCGGGGTGCTCGGCGACATGCACGATGGCTGCACCGTGTGACGCTGCCTCGGCGGCGACCGATGCGTCGCCAGCGACGACTGCCTGCACATCAGGATCGAGCCCGCGCGCCAGGGTGAGGACCTGAAGGGACACCGGGTCGAGCGCACCGCGGTCGACATCAAGCAGGACGAGTATCACGAGAGGACTCCGATCTCACGGAATGCCTCAACGAGTGCGGCAGCGCCCTCGGCATTCGGCTCCAGCACCGTGGTTCCCTTGGCCGTTGCCGGTGGGACCACGAGTCGATGCTTGACGATGCGCGGCGCACCGATGGTGACCTCATGGGTTGTCACCGGCTTCTTGCGTGCCTTGATCCGGCCCGGAACCGAGGGGTAGCGCGGGATATTGAGGCCGTCCCTGACCGTGATGACGGCCGGGAGCGGGACCTCATAGACCTCGCGCTCGCTGCCGACCGCACGCTCGCAGCGGGCCACGCCATCGGTGATGGACAGGCCCTTCACGTTTGTGACGACGGGAAGCCCCAGAGCATGTGCCAGGCGGATGCCCGTCTGGTAGCCCGCGACATCGGCCGACTCCGACCCGAGCAGGACCAGGTCGAACGGTGCGCCATCGGCGCGGATCGCTTCGAGCAGCCCGGCCGCCGTAGCCTGCGGGTCGGGCTCACTGCCGTCCGTGAGGGCGATGATCGCGCGGTCGGCGCCGATGGCGAGCTGCTCGCGCAACTGCTCCTCGGACTCCGCCGTGCCCATGGCGAGCAGCGTGACGCTGCCCCCGTGCTTCTCGACGAGCTGCACGGCGGCCTCGACGGCGTTCTCCTCGTGCGGGCTGAGCTGGAAGCCGAGGCGCCGCGTGTCGAGCTCGGTGCCGTCGTCAGTGAGGATGAGGGCTGCACCCACCATCGGCACGCGCTTGATGCAGACGAGGATCTCCATCAGGCCATGATCCTTGTGTTCGTCGGATCGAAGAGGCCGGCCGTGGTGTTGCTGCCGACTGTGCACGGGAACTGCTCGCCGAGGTACTCACCTGCTTGCCGAGCGAGGGCGCGGAGCCGGCGCTGTTGGCGTACGAGCGACGGTTCTTGCGGTCGGTGATCGGTGTGCCGTCGAGGGTCAGGATCGGCTCGCGGCCGAGCATGTAGCGCTTCTCGCCCGTCGAGGAGGTGTTGTCGTCGACGGTGAGGGAGCACAGGATCGCTGCCGGGTCCTCGTCACGGTGTGCCAAGTGCGCCGCCTTGCCTACGAACTCGGCGTCCTTGACCTTCTTCATCTGCATGCCGGCCTCGACGACGGTGTACTCGCTTTCGAGCTCGTTGCCGTAGGCGCGGTATGACTTCTCGAGTCGACCCGTCGTGCCGTAGACCCCGATGCCGACAGGGATCATGCCGTGCGGCTGACCGGCCGCCCAGACGATGTCCCACAGGCGAGCGCCCTGCTCCATGGGCAGGTACAGCTCCCAGCCGAGGTCGCCGACGTAGGAGATGCGAGAGGCGAGGACTCGGAGCGGGCCGATCTCGATCACGCGGCAGGTGCCGAAGGAGAAGCCCTCGTTCGAGACGTCGTCCTTCGTGATGGCCTGCAGGATGGTGCGGGCTGCCGCACCCCAGATGCCAAGGGTCGTGTAGGTCGAGGTGAGGTCGACGACCTGTGCGGTGCCGTCGGCGGGCAGCTGGTCGGTGAACCACTTCTTGTCAGCCATGCCGTGGGCGCCACCCGTCACGACCCGGAAGTGATCGTGCGCGAGCCGCATGATCGTCAGGTCGGACTTGAAGCCGCCATTGGGCGACAGGACCGGCGTGTAGACGACCTTGCCGACAGCGACGTCCATCTGTCGAAGGGCGGTGCGCTGCACGGTTTCGAGTGCGCCCAGACCGATCACGTCGAAGATGCAGAAGGCCGTGAGGTCGACGAGACCGGCGGTCTCACGCATCTCCAGGTGCTCGGCGTTGATGATGGGCGACCACCAGCGTGCCTCCCACTCCGATGTGCGGGGCATGACGGCATCGCCGTACTTCTCCAGCAGACCGGCATTGGACTCGTACCAGAACGGCCGCTCCCAGCCCACGGTCTCGAAGAACACCGCGTCCAGCGCCTTCTCGCGCTCGAAGTAAGGCGACAGGCGCACGTTGCGGTTGCTGGCCCACTGCTCCATCGGGTGCACGATCCCGTAGGTCTTGTTGAAGCCCTCGGAGGTGCGCGCCACGATGTGCTCGCGGGTCTTGTGGTGGTCATGGAAGCGAGCGATGTCCGACGCGTGGAGGTCGATCTCGGACTCTCCGAGCACCATCCACTCAGCGACCGACTTGCCGGTGCCGGGGCCTTCCTTGATCCACACCGCCGCGACGGACCACAGGCCCTTGACCTCAGGCGTCTCGCCCAGGATCGGCATGCCGTCGGGGGTGAGGGACAGCAGCCCATTGATGGCGTACTTCTCGCGCACGTTCTCGTCGCCGATGATCTCGGGCATCAGTTCGAGTGAGTGCTCGTCCTGCAGGTCGAAGTCGACCTGGGTGAAGGGCATCTCGGTGGGGGACAGGGCCGCCTCGGCGTTGGACGGGATGTCCTCGACCTCGTGCAGGATCGGCCGGTGGGCGTAGGAGCCGACCTCGAGGCCGCTGCCGTGCTGGCGCTCGTACATGTTGGTGTCCATGTCGCGGACGATCGGGTACTCGATGTCGCCCTTGGCATCGGCGAAGCGCGGCACCGGGCCGATGTCCTTCATCTGGTGGACGGCGGGCGTCAGCGGGATGATCGCGCCAGCCATTCTCGCCATCTTCGGGCTCCAGCAGCCGCACGCGATGATGACGTAGTCGGCCTCGATACGGCCCTGGTCCGTGACCACGGCCGCGACGTGACCGTCACGACCTCGATGTCGAGCACCTCGGTGTTGGCGAAGACGGACAGCGCACCCATCTCGAGCGCGCGCTCGCGCATGATCGTGCCGGCCCGCAGGGAGTCGACCACGCACACGCTCGGCGTGTAGAAGCCGCCGAGGATGACGGTCTCGTCGATGTAGGGGACGAGCTCCTTGACCTGGTCGGGCGTCAGGATCTGGGTGTCGTCGATATCGAACGACTTCGCCGAGGACATGCGGCGCTGCAGCTCCTGCATGCGCGCGGGAGTACGGGCGACCTCGATGCCGCCGCACTCGGTGAGGACGCCCATCTCCTTGTACTGCCGCATGCTCTCGTGCGTCAGCTCCGTCATCTCCTTGGTGTGATCCACCGGGAACAGGAAGTTCGATGCGTGACCGGTCGAGCCACCGGGGTTGGGCAGCGGGCCCTTGTCGACCTGCACGATGTCGCGCCAGCCGAGCCGCGCGAGGTGGTAGGCCATGGAGTTTCCGACGATGCCGGCTCCGATGATGACGGCCTTCGCAGATGTGGGCAGGTTCATTGCTGCCCTCTCGTGTGGTGCGGTGTCGGTTGTGCGTCGGTTGGTGCGGTCATGGGGTTCAGATGGATCGACGGACGTCTGCTTCGAAGCCCTCAACGTGCGTGGACATGATGGCGGCGGCTCCGTCGGCATTCCCGTCGCGGATTGCCAGCAGGATGTCGCGGTTCTCGGCCATCGCCTGGTGGAGGTGCGTCACCTTGTCGAGGGCGACGAACCAGATGCGCAGGGCGTGCATGTAGTGCTGCTCCAGTACGGCCTGCACGTACTCGTTGTGCGCGCAGCGGTAGACGTGATGGTGCACGCGCTGGTCGAGTTCGATCAGATCGCGCATGTCCGGGTCATCACCGGTGGCGGCCATGGCGTCAAGCAGCGCGTCGATCACCGCGAGGTCCTCGTCGGTGCGGCGCTCGGCCGCGAGACGGGCGGCGAAGGGCTCGAGTTCCTCGCGGAGCTCCGAGATGGCGGTCAGGTCGCGGGTGTCGAGGGCGGCGACGAACATCCCGCGCCGCGGGTAGACGTCGACCAGGTGCTCGTTGGCGAGTCGATGCAGGGCCTCGCGCACGGGAGTGCGGCCGACGCCAAGCTGAGCCTGCAGGTCCGGCTCGCTGATCACCGAGCCTGGTGGCAGTTCGAGGGTGACGATGAGCCGACGGATGTCGCGGTAGGCCCGCTCGGCGAGGGACTCGTCCCCCGTGAGATCGGGCTCGACGAGCATGGCAACGGTCACGGACATAGATATATCAGTTATCAGCACTCCCCACCACCCCTTTGAGTGGCGGCCTGTGGGGGTGTTCGGCGCCTGAAATCCCCCCACAGGCCGCCGCTCAACGGGGTTGGAGGAGGGTGGCGAGGGCTGCCGCCAGGCCGCCGGCCGCCGCACCCGCACCAGCGCCGTTGCCCGCGCCGTCAGGCGCCAGGCCACCGACGTCTCGGATCTGCAGGGGCAGGCCGAGTCGCTCCGCCGCGCGGGCGGCAGCCCGTTCGAGATCGGCGGTGCGCCGGGTGTGGCGGTCGAGGCCGAGCTCGCGCCAGACCAGGCGCTCGAAACCCGCTGCCAGGAAATCCGTGAGGAAGTAGGTGCCCGGCTCGGCAGCAGACAACTCCGTGATGACCTCGGCACCGGCATAGACGTCGTAGCAGTGCGAGCCGGGCAGCCGGACGACTCCAAGTCGTTGGCACACCTCGTCGAGCGCACCGTACGTCCCGCAGTCGGCGTAGCCGATCGCGATGCGCTCATAGCGCGGGGCCAGCTCAGCGACCTGTGCCTCGACGGAGGGGGCGATCTGCTCAGGACGGTTATGGAGGAGCGGCGGGAGCGGATGGATGTCGACGGCCCAGCCGCGCGCCTCGCAGATCATGGCGATATCGACGCTGAGCGCCCCGCACGCGATGATCGCAACGCGGGCGCCGTCAGACGGGGAAGGCGAGCTCATCGACGAACCG
>JAPLBU010000335.1 GCA_026392575.1 Actinomycetota bacterium
GACCTGGTTGTTCTTGACCGCGAACTCGGTGCGGATGGCATCACCTCGAACGTTGTAGCCCCCGGCTACACCATCGGCACCGAACTGCTGGCTGGTCGCATCACCCCGGATCGCCACGAACGCCTCATCTCCGGCAACTCCTCACGCCGTCCCGGCACACCGGAGGAGATCGCCAGCACCGTCGCCTACCTCGCCTCACCGCTGGCCGGATACGTCAACGGTCAGGTCATCACTGCCAACGGCGGCACCTACCTACCCGGCTGAACCCACGAAGGAGAACGATGAGCACGTTCGACGAGACCGACCTGGCCCGCATCGAGATCGCGACGGCGCTGTTCGCCGCGTGGTCGAGCGGCGATGTCGACGCCCCCCGGGCCTACCTCACTGACAGCGCGATCCTGTGGGACAGCGTGGGCGGGCAGAAGGACGGCTGGGACGCCATCCGCGAGTACTTCGGTCATGGACTCGCGCGCTACCCGGATCTGGTGCTTGAGCCGACCGGTGAGTTCTGGGCGCGTCCGGACGGACTGGCACTGCAGTGGAACATGAGCGCGACCGTCATCGATGACTCGATGGGCGCTGGACACCTCGGTAAGAAGTGGTCTGTGCCGGGGCTGTCGTTCCTGGTGTTCGATGGAATGACCGTCACCGCCGAGTACGACTACCACGACAAGGGTGCGCGGCAGCGGTCGCTCGAGGCCTGACAGCGCCTAGGCCCAGCGTTCGAGCAGTTCCGTGTGCAGGTCGTCGACCTGCACGCGGGTGATGCGCACCTGCGTCACGAGGCGGCGATAGAGGAACGGCGCCATCAGGTCTTCCACGCACTGCTGGATGTCGCGCGTCGAATCAATCAGCCCCTGCTGCTGCGCTTGTCGCACGATCGCGGCTGCACGCCCGCTCGTCTGAGAGAACGCCCGCCGATGGACCTCGGCGAATGCCTCGTCCCGGGCTGCGCCTTCGATCAGCGCGACCATGACGGCGGTATACGTCGGATTGTTCAGGCGGCGTGCGTAGTCAGCGATGTAGCCATGGAGCGCCGCACTCGGGTCCGAGCCCATCGGGATGGGATCCCGGTGCAGGAGCTCGTCGAACACCTCGCAAGCCAACGCGCCCATGTCCGGCCAGTTGCGGTAGATCGTGCTGCGCGAGATACCGGACTCGGCGGCGAGCCGGTCGACTGACATCCCGCTGAACCCCTCGGCAACGAGTACCGAGCACACCGCCTCGAAGACAGCAGCGCGTGATCGCTCGTACCGGGCGTCCGTCATGCGCAGGTGATCTCGGCGAGTTGCGACAGGAAGCGCAAGTGGACCGCAACGCCGATCGCCAGTTGGTCTGCGGTGCGGTGCGTGCCCTGCTCGAATACGGTACGTGCCGACAAGTTAACGCACCCGCCTCGGAAGTGGTTGTACGCCAGCCACATCCGCCACTGGTCGTCGTCCAGATGGTAGCCGACCACCGCGGCAAGACGGGCCTTCCACTCGGCAGCACCCATGATCCGCCTGCCCCGGATGAGGGCGAGGTAGGGCGCGAACTCCCAGTCAATAGTTGTCAGGCCGCGCTCGGGGTCGAACAACGCGTTCCCTGGACCAGCGTCTCCGTGCACGATAACCGACGGACCTGTGGGCTTGAGATTGCTGTGCAGCCAGTCGGCCGCGTGCTCGAGCAGTGGGCTGATGGGCGCGTGCTCGCGGTACATCGCACGCCAGCCCTCGATGTTGTCATCGACAACCTGCTGCGCGGAGCGGCCGGATTCGTCAAGCACGGTGACAGGAACCCGGTGCAGATCGGCAACCGAACGGATGATGTCGTCCAGCCCCTGGTCGTCGAGGCGGACCATGCCGGGAACCTGCTCCATGACGAAGAACGGCTCGCCGAGAACCTCCGATGACTCCTCCACCCGCTCGACCCCAGGGACAGCGAATCCGGCAGCATGCAGGGCCTTCATCGCGCGCACCTCGTCGACCGTGTTGGTGCCGAACATGTCGATGCGGACAATGACGTTCCGAATATCGCCACCCTGCTCGACCCGGACTCGCCACATGCGTCGGGAGAAGCCACCCCCGATGACCGTGGCCGATTGAATACTCGCCGGCTCACCGCCCTGCTTCGACAGCCAGTCAGCGAATCGCGCCTGCTCCACCGGATCCACCTCGATGACGGCATGCTCAATGTCGGTGTCGTGGCTCGTGAATGCGCCCATCAGCGGAGCAGCAGCGATTACGTCGTCTGCGAGCCACGCGCGAAGGTCGTCGATGGGAACGACTCCATCTGCCAGACGGGCTCGGCGCGCCGGCCACGGGTCGACACCCCGTTCGTCGAGGTAGCGCTGTACCGCATCCCACTGGGCCGCTGATCCCCGACGGTCATCCGCCCGTCCATTCGCGATGGCCTCGCGAATGACCTCAGCCGCGACCCAGTCGTCCATCAGCGGGCCTGCAGCCGGGCCGCCACCTCGGCCTCGAGCGCGAAGTCGTAGCCGGCTCCCCACATCGGGTCGGACATCTCGCCGGGCGCGTCGACAAGAGGAGTCGAGCAGAACCACTCGTACGTCTGCTCGTGACCGGTCCGGAAGCCACGCTCACGGGTCAACCCGGCATCAGCGGCCTTCTGAACCGACAGGATGCCGTGGTGCCGTGTGCCGAACAGGTGACCGTAGATCGGCTTGGCGTCGGTGTATCCGGTCGGCACCTCGATGATCTCGGCCTCGGTTCCGGCGATGTCCGCAAGGGCCTCCACGTACTCCCGTGAGCTGATCCCTTGGCCGGTGATGTTGTAGACCTCGCCGCGCGCGGCAGGCAACTCGCTGAGCTCGAACAGGTTCCGACACAGGTCGTCAACATGTCCGTAGGAAGTCGTCACAAGCCCCTCATGCGGCACGAGCACCGGCAGACCGCGGCGCAGCCGCAGGAACATGGCCGTCTCCATGTCATGGATGTTGTTGTCCGGGCCGTAGATCGCCGCTGGCCGGGCAACCGTGCCCGGGAACCCCGTCGCAGCGTGACGAGAGAGGATGGCTCGCTCGGCGTGCGCCTTGAAGCCGCCGTACGTCGTGATCGGATCGTCGCGGTAGGGCTGGTCCTCCGTCCACGGCATGATCCCCGTGGGCGCGTAGGCCATGATCGAAGAGACGAAGACGTAGGCGCCGACGTTGCCGTCGAGCAGCTCCAGAAGTTCCTCGTACTGGCCACCACCAGCGGCCATCACGAAACCCGAGACGTCGATGACGGCATCCCACTGCGTGCCGGCAAGAGCTTCGCGCATGGATGCCGTGCTGGTTCGATCCCCGACGATTCGCGACACTCCCTCGGGGAGTGTCGAAGCCGTGCGACCACGGTTGAGCACGGTGACGTCGTGCCCCTCGGCTCGGACAAGGTCAACCGTGCGCCTGCCGACGAAGGTGCTGCCTCCGAGTATCAGAATTGCCATAACGCGATTCTATAGGACATTTTGTCTCACAGCCCCCTTATCCGCGATATCCTGCCGCCATGACAGATCGCGGTCGCCTCACCGGCATGGACGAGTATCCACGACACCAGATTCCCGGGACATTCGACTCAGTAGCAAGCGACTCCGTGCACTGGAATGACGGCTTCTACTTCACCCTCGGTGACGAGGCCACCGGCACCACCCTCTTCGCTGCGATCCGCCTCTACCCGAACACCGATGTCATCGACGGCTTCGCCTGCGTGACCATCGATGGCCAGCAGCACAACCTGCGCTGGTCCCGCCGCCTGCGGCCGCGCATCGACGACATTGCCGTCGGTCCGCTGAGCCTGGACATCATCGAGCCGCTACGCACGCTGCACCTGTCCTGCTCGGACAACCCGTACGGCATATCCTTCGACCTCGTCTGGCAAGGACTGCACGAGCCCTACCTCGAAGACCGCATCGTGCGCTACTCCGGCGGCCGCAAGGTGTACGACCGCACCAACTTCGATCAATGCTGCGACGTGACCGGCAGCATCACCGTCGCCGGGCACACCTTCGCTGTCACTCCGGACACGTGGGTCGGTGTTCGTGACCACTCCTGGGGCCTGGGTCGCACTGGTGGCGGCTCGTCAGCAGCCATCGCACCCGATACGGGCCGCGATCCACGCCGAGGTTTCGCCATGCGGCAGTGGACCATGATCCGCATGCCCGACCGCGTGATGTTCTGGCAGTTCCATCTGCAGGCCGACGGCAGCTTCGAGCCGCTCGAGACCGTCGTCATCCCACGTGACGAGAACCAGCCGCCGTGGTCCTACGTCGACGCATCCGCCGAGGCAACACGGGTCGAAGGACTCCCCCGGGCCACCAGCACTCGCGTGACGTTCACCCGACCCGACGGCACCGTCGATCGGTTCGAGCTCGTGCCGGTCGGCGCACCCGTCTACCTCCAGGGTGGCGGCTACCACGACGGCTTCGCCGACCGACAGGGCCGCGGTGTCTTCCGCGGAGAGGACCACGGCGAGGGAGAGGTGTGGGACGTGACGCACCCCGTCGACGTTGGCGATCCGCAAGGCTGGTTCCGGCAGCGCCCGGACGCCTGGGCCGAGAACTTCGCAACGTGCACCAACCTCGACGATCCCGCCGACCGTGGCTTCGGCCACCTCGAGTGCGTGCTTGCACCATGACCGACCCCCGCCTGCAGCGGCTCCTCGATGAGCAGGAGGTCCGCGCCCTGTCAGCCACCTACATGCGCGGCCTCGACCGCCAAGACCAGGCACTCGTGAGATCGGTATTCGCCGACGACGCGACAACGCACTACGGCACCTTCACCGGTGGCCCCGACGAGATGGCCGCAATGGCGATGAAGGCGCTGAGTGCGTACCGCACAACGCAGCACTTCCTCGGCCAGATCAATCTGACGTTCGATGGCGATACCGCGACCGGCGAGGTGTACTTCCAGGCTTTCCATCAGCACGCCACCGAAGACTTCGATCGATTCATCTGCGGCCGCTACATCGACCGCTACGCCCAACGGGATGGCCACTGGCTCATGTCGCATCGCACTGAGGCCGTCGACTGGACGCGGACTGAGCCGGTAGCCGACGACTACTTCCACCTCAGACCGCACACGGTGAGGGGTACCCGCGACACCACAGATCTGAGTTACCGCCCGCACGAGGCCTGACGACATGCAGGATGAAGGAGCATGAATGAACGTCGATCACTTCCAGGCCTTCCTGGACGCCGTGGAACCTGAGCGTGGAGCAACAGTGCTCAGTGCCGTACCGCTGCCCGGCGGCTACAGTCGCGACACCGTGCTGGCCGAAGTCCGCTGGGCCGACGGCACCACCGAGAAGTTCGTGCTTCGCGGTGATCCGGCGGAGGAGAGCAGCGTCTTCCGCAGCGATCGCGCCGATGAGTGGGCGATGCTCCAGGCCGTCAAGGATCTCCCGAACTTCCGCATCCCCACGCCGCGCTACTTCGATGCGACCGGCGAGTACATGGGCTGCAAGGCCATCGTCTCCGAGGCGATCGACTCCACCTCGATGCAGAAGTTCCTTGATACCGGACCCGATCTCGACAAGGCCCGCGAGGATTTCGTCGCCATCATGGCCTCGGCCCACAACACCCCTCTCGAGTCGATCCACGAGAGTATCGAGAGACCGACGAGCTGGATCGCGCACATCGAGGATGTCATCGCGAACTACGAGCGCATGCTCGACATCATCGACAACTGCGATCCGGTCCTGCGCTACACGCTCAAGAAGATCCGGATGAACATGCCGACCGAGGTACCGATGGTGCTCGTGCATGGCGATCTCCAGCCGGGCAACTTCCTGCTCTCCGATGGCACCGACCCGTACATCATCGACTGGGAGTTCTCGCGCATCGGAGATCCGCGCCTCGACATCGGCTACTACCTGCAGATCCCGATGCCGCCGCATCTGTACCACCCGGATCCCGAGGCATTCCTGACGTCATACCGCGCACTCACCGGCCTGACTGAGGAGCAGATCAACCCGGCCATCGCCAAGTACTTCCTACTGCTCGGCACGAGCCACCTCATGGTCGACATCCTCCAGGGCACCAAGGACGTCACCGAAGGCCGGCATCGCGGCGTGATGGGCACCTACCTCATGACCGCCTATGCACACTTCCACAACCTGTACCTCGACTACTCACTTGAGCTGCCTTACCCGGAGGTCTCCGCATGATCACCCGTCCGTCGACCTCGCGCGCCCTCGAGGATGTTGTCGAAGAGCTCAACCGCGACATCCTGCCGGTAATCACCGACCCGGCCCAGCAGATCCGTCTGCACATGCTCATGATCGTTCTCAACGACTGCGTCAATGCCAGCGAGCGCGAGATCTCGGTCATGCGTACCGAGATTCCCACGTACCTCGCCTTCGCGGAAGACGTGGCCACGTCAACCGGTGATCCCGAGGTCGCCGCAGCAGTGGCCGGTGCGCAGATGGGCGACTCGCTGGTGCTCAGTGACGTCATCCGCGACTACGAGAACGCCAGCCGCGCATTCTCGACAGCCATGGATCTCGTCATGGACACCGTGAACCGCGAGTTCATCGAGCGTGGTGAGGCCCTGCTCAAGGCGCGCGTCACCAATGAGCGCGCCATCCTCAGCGGTAGTTCGGCCGTCGGCCGCTCAGCCAGCTAGCCGACCGCCCAACCTGTTGAGTGGAGAGTTGTCGGGGGGTTACGCGCGCGTAACCCCCCGACAACTCTCCACTCAACGGAATTGACGAAGGCGACGCCAGTAGTTGGCGGCGACACGAGTGGCCATGTCCGTCGGTCTCCGCAGATCGTCGGCGGTCACCGTCAGCACCAGCCACCCCGCTTCCTGAAGCTCATTTCGTCGGACGGCATCACGCCGCCGGACATCCTCCTGAAGGTGCACGGCACCGTCGTATTCAAGGACGAGTCGCGCTTCCCGCCAGGCGATGTCGACTCGCGCGATCCAACGGCCATTGTGGAAGACGTTGATGTTCACCTCGGGTCGAGGCAGTCCGAAGGTGATCAGGTGCACGCGCGTTATCGACTCACCCGGCGATTCCGCCCGGGGATCCAACAACGGCAGTGCCTGGCGAGCGGCGACCACACTCTAGCTCGGTCTTCACTGACAGCTCATGCCGCAGAACATGGTCTCCCATGGCGACGACGTTGGCCAACCCGATATCTGCTGCGCAATCGAGCCACGTTCGGGCCGGGGAAGTGACCCACAGACCCTCAACCTCAATCACATGATGGGCTGGCAAGAGCAGCCTGCGGCCACGAACGTCAGGTCGAACCGGCCGCGCACCACCCGGTGGTCGCGCCACCCCGAAACCAACCTCCACCCCGAGACCGAGTCGCGGAGGCAGGGGCAGGCCCCAGTAGCGAGCTGCGGAAATGTCCACGAGAACAGCGTCAGGGGACGATCCCAGAACCGCCGCCCGCCGAATCGCTGCTGGATCCGACACGCGTTCACGTGGCAGTCGAACTCCGCGCGACGTGGCCGCGAATCGTGCCGCCCTCACCTGGCTTGCCGTCAAGCCCTCCGCTCCCGTAGCGGTCACGAGGAAGGGCTCCACTCGGGCATCGGGATCGTCCATACGCCGATCCAACGGCCATGGCGGCATGGACGATAGGGCTCAGCAGCAGCCTGTGGACGTTCACCCACCCCCTGTTGAGTGGAGAGTTGTAGGGGGGTTACTTGCGCGTAACCCCCCTACAACTCTCCACTCAACGAGTCGGGATGGGGTAGAACTTGGCGGCGCGGTCGGACAGGGTCTCCTTGCCGGCATCGACCACCATGACCGCACCATTCATGAACTCGGACTCATCGCTCGCCATGAAGAGGGCTGCATTCGCCATGTCGGCGGGCTTCGGCGCACGCCCTCCGACGTACTTCGATGAGAGTCGCTCGTAGGCATCGTCGAGGTTGTCCTTGTCGCCCGTGACCAGGCCAGCAGTGAGCGATGAGAGCGTGGCGCCAGGACACAGCACATTGACGCGCACGCCGAACGGCGCCGCCTCTACCGCAACCGACTTCGATAGCCCGATGACCCCGTGCTTCGCCGTCGTGTAGACATGCGGGCCCAGACCACCCTGTACACCTGCCGTGCTCGCCGTGTTGATGATCGACCCAGAGCCCTGGCGAACCATGACCGGCAGCTCGAGCGGGGTCTCGCCGATGGGTCCGGTGACGCCGACAATGCCAGCGTTGTTGACCATCACGTCGAGCGCCCCGAAGGATGAGACGCAGGCCTCGATCGCCGCAACGATGTCCGCCTCGGAGGTCACGTCGGTGCGCAGGAAGACCACGGCGTCGCCGAGATCCGCAGCCAGAGCCTCTCCCGCCGCAACATCGATGTCGGCAATGACGCATCTCGCGCCCTCCGCCACGAAGCGTCGGACGATCCCCTCGCCGATCCCCCGAGCGCCACCCGTGACCACAGCGGACTTGCCGGCCAGCCGGGCCATTCAGTGACCGTCGCTCATGGTCAAGCGCTCGATCATGGTCAGGCTTGCCTCGTCGCGGCCCACGGCACCCGCGGCCACGATCTCGCGAGTCTGCAGCTTCCAGCCCTCGGTGCTCTTGTACCAGGTGTCGATGTAGCGACCATGGAGCGTCCACTCCTTACCCTGGGCATCGCGATGCCACGCCGTGATGAGGCTCTCTGCATTGGCGTTGTCGGTGCCGGTGAACGCGATGGAGATGTTCGTGACGGCATGCGAGGTCTGGCGGTAGCGCGTGTAGGCGTTGGTCCAGGCGGCGCGGAGTGCGTCATGCCCCTCGAGCCACGCGTCACCGCTGAACCGCACCCGGCAGTCCGGGTGGAACACCGTGAGCTGGGTGGTGATGTCAGCCATGTCCGCCGCCTTGGCGTAGCGGTACATCAGCTGCTCGATGTCGAACCGGTCCGGGAAACGGAGGCCGTCGAGACGGGCGCTGCTCATGATTCCTGCTTTCGTTTGTCGGAACGGGTGCTAGGCAGTGCGCGATGCGAGAAGGACCGCGTCGAGACCCTCAGCGATCTGCCGGGCGGTCGTCATCGAGTCCTGCGCCTTGAGTTCGGTGGAGATGACCTCGATCGAGAAGGTGCTGTCGGGGCGTTGGGCGTTGCGTGCACGCACGAGACCCACGAGATCGAACTCCCCAGCACCCGGTACGCGCCTGTTGCGCAGACAGTCCTCGCGCAGGTCGTCCGGGAACTCGGAAACGACGGTGCCGTCGTTGAACTGCACCGTTGAGATGGACGGCCACAGCCCGTCGAGGTGCGACAGCGGCAGCCCCATGCGATAGAGGTGCCAGATGTCCAGGCACATCGACAGGTTGGAGCGATCAGCACGCCGGATGATCGCGGCCGCATCTGCCGGGGTCCGCATATTGGTGAAGGGCAAGGGCTCAAGAACGACGTCGACGCCCCAGGCGGCGAACCGGTCTGCCACGCGGCCCGCCCGCTCGGCAGCATCGTCGACGCTGCCGTCATACGGGCCGATGGCCTGCAGCCGGTCGGGTAGAAAGCGCTCGGACAGGACCGCTGCCGTGTCCTCCAGCGGATCCTGATCCTCCCGCATCACCCGAATCGCCTCGAGCTCGGCGACGCGCACGCCGCCGTCCGAGATGAGCGACTCCAGATCGTCGAGGCTGTGGCCCTCCTCGAGCCACAGCTTCGCCCAGCGGACGCTCAGGCCGACATCCACGAACCCAGCTGCCTTGGCAGCGGCGAACCGCTCGACGAGCGGGACCTCCGGCAGGCAGTTGAACGAGAAGGTGAAGTCCGAGACGACCGGCTGCGCGCTAGTTGCCGGCATTGTCACGCGCGACACCCTCGTTGATGATGCGGTCGACCTGGTTGTGGAAGAACGGGATCTTGCACTCGCGGTCGTTGAAGAAGTTCTGCTTGTAGTACGAGGAGCGAGAAGCGGCGTTGACGTCCTCCCACGTCCAGACATCCTCACCCACGACGATCTTCAGGTGATCCCAGTGGCGCTGCGTGCGATCGAGGTAGGCCTGATCATCGGACTTGTACCAGAGTTCCCACGTCTCGAACCGCGTCTTGTTGTGCGAGATCGGCACAGAACGGAACAGCTGCAGATGCTCCGGATTGTTGTTGAAGACCGAGGTCGGGAAGATCGTGTAGTGGCAGATCGCCACGGACTGGTGGTCCGGGTTCTCGCGCAGCTTGGGCAGTGCGCCCTTCAGCGGCACGACCATCATCGAGTGGCGCTCGAACTCGAAGATGCGCATCTCGCGCCCGTCCTTCACGTCCTGCGGCGGGATGTGGTGCAGCGCCGGCGCGTGGTAGAACTCGTTGAACGCGTCGACGACGACCTTCCAGTTGACGTCAACGTCCCAGGTGACCTTCTCGCGGAGGTACATGTCCTCCATCTTGTAGGCGCCGAGATCGACGAGGATGTCCTCGCCCAGCCACTCCTTGAGCGACGGTGCGACGCCGGGGCCTGCGAGCACTCCCCACACCCAGCCGCCCCACTCGTCGAGCTCGACCTGCGGGGCCTTGAGGTTGCTGAGGATGTCCTGATCGAAGTCCTCGCGGTCCGGGATGCCGACGACATTGCCGGCGTAGTCGTAGACCCAGTCGTGCCACGGG
>JAPLBU010000150.1 GCA_026392575.1 Actinomycetota bacterium
ACCCCCGCGCAAGCCCTCAACGACTACCGCAGCGCCGCACTCGCAGCCTGATCACCAGAAGGAATCAATCGAGAGACTGTCCGGAATCCTTGACACGGATCACATCCCCGTCCGTCTTGAGGTTGGTGGCGTTTCGGGGCACCCGAAACGCCACCAACCTCAAGACGGACGCGGGTGGAGGGGACCGTAGTCTGGGCCGGACACCGGTACGAGGAGCGAGATGAGCGAGATGGCCAGCGAACCCGATCCCTTCGAGGAGATCGTCCTCGACGAGGACTTCGTTTCGGGCGGCGTCAAGGAGCCGACGGCGGACGAGCGCGTCGAGCAGGCCCAACGCATCGCGCGCAGCAATGATCGGCTCCGAGCGTCGGGGGAGATCTCCGACGGCTCGGGCAAGCCTCGTTTCCATCGGGTGCGCAAGTCGGCTCCGTGGATCGCCATCGGGGCGGCCATCGGAATCGGCATCATCGTCATCGTCCTGATCGCCCGCTGAGTGATGGTGCCTGGCCCGGCGTCGGCAGGCGAGGCCGCTGGCCTGCTCGCGGACAGCGTCGCCGTCGACGACTTCGTGACGTGGTCCGAGTGGGCCCTCGCGCGCGTGGGATTCCGGCCATCCAACTGCCTTGCCCTCGTCGATGTGTGCCGCGACGAGCTGATGGCCGACTTCGATGAGCAGGTCAGCCATGTCTGGGGTCGGCCTTTCGCCATCGGATCCCTCGCGGGGCTCGTCTTCCTCGGACGTACAGGCCTGCAGGCCGCCCTGAGTCACGTCCCCGGAGAGGACGGGCGCCACCGGTTCGTGGCCTTCTGCTTCCCGCACATCGGCATCGATGAAGACGGAACGATCGGACGCGTGCAGCGACGGGGGATGTCGCGGGCATCGGTCGCATGCGGTGCACTAACAGCGTTCCGTTCCGAGCTGACGGGTCCACGTGTAGAGGCAGTCCTCGATGTCGACGATGTGGAGCAGTCACTGCTGCGGATGCGGCTCGGTCCGCTGGTGCCCGATGGCTATGTGCCGTCGCTGACGGAACTGACGGAACTCGCGCGAGCATCGGCGGTGGCGGATGTGCATCGGTTCGTGGACCTGGCGCGCGGGCATGAGCCCGTCGATGTGGCGTACATCAGTGGGACCGTCGTGCACCTGCCAGACGGGATCGACCACGTCGCAGCTGTTCAGGCCGAGGTGGTCATCGACGGGGTGCTGATTCCCCTTCCGCACTGATGATTCCGTCGTGCCGCACGGCCCCGTAGACACGCGCAACCACCCGTTTCAGGGCGAGACACATGTCACATGCCCGGCATCGAGGGCCGCCCCGTGGACTGTGGCGTAGATCACGGTGCGTAGCGGGAAATACGGGCAAAACGGTCTGGCTGGGCCGGCTGGGACCCAGCTGTCCGGTGGCCGAATGTCATTGCCTTTCATAGACTTTTGGAACGGATGGCGACCTTCCCCGGTCGTCCGGCGAAGTGAAATTCGCGATGCTCCGGTGGTTGCCGCCATCGGAAACCGTGCGACCAGAAACGTCAGGGCGTGAGACTCGCCCTCGACGGTCGCGCGGCTGGAGAGCTAGGCGAGGCAAGAGCCCTCGCTGCGGCATCGACCTGCATCGTGCCAACGCACGTGGCTGAGATCAGCCGCGTGCCGTCGCAAGAGGATGAATGTCGAAGAGCAGGATCGTTCGAGGAGTCAAGAGCGTCAGTGTCGTTGCAGCCGGCGTGCTGCTGACGGCTTCCGTAGGAACGGCTGTTGCCGCGCCGGTTCCGGTTGTTGCCGGTCCGGTCGAGGCCGCAGCTCCAGCTGATGCGGCTCCGGTCGCGGCGGCTGCGCCCGCGATGTGGCGCGAGTCCGTGGCGGCGGCGGGACTCTCGCCTGCGGCTGCTGCCGTTGCTCGAACCAGCCGGGCAGCGAGTGCCCGTCAGGTACAGGCAGCTGCCTACTCGAAGTTCACCAACTTCACCCTGAACTCCCCGGACACCAAGGACATGCGCGGTATCGAGTCGAGCATGTACCGCGGTGCGTTCTTCAACAAGGCTTCCGAGACCAAGCGACTGTGCGTCGTCGAGCGCGAGAGCGAGGGCCATTACGACGTCGTTTCGCCCAGCGGCTCCTACTTCGGCGCTTACCAGGTGTCGCGACCGCTCGCCAGTGGCGCGACGTGGATGATGCTCAAGGAACACAAGAAGCTGATGGGCGAGGCGGCAGCCAAGAAGGTGCTGGCCCATCTCCGGGTGACCCCGATGAACAAGTGGCCCCGCTATTGGCAGGACGCCGCATTCCACACGGTCATCAACTGGGATCACACCCTGTCCGGCGCGGCCCACTGGGCCGGCGGTCGCTGGCACTGCTGAGGTCAGCGCGCTGCGCGAGCCAGTCGCTTGCGGCACTCCGTCTTGGCGATTCGCATGAATCGACTCGCGGCCGGCATGGGCGTGGTGCCTGCGGGCACGGCAATGAGGATGGTGCGCGGCTCGAGCGGTGGGTCCAGTGAGCGCACCGCGATGCCGGGGTCGCTTGTGTCGACGGCGAGCAGGGGCATGATCGCCGGCCCCATCCCCGCGCGGACCATGCCCTGCACGGCGCCGTTGTCGTTGGAGCGGAACACGTCGTCCGGCGTCACCCCGGTCGTTCGCAATGCCTTGTCGATCGTGCTCTGATCGCCGCCCTGATGCTGGCCCACCATCGGTACGCCCAGCAGCTCGCGGGTGGGGAAGGTCTTGCCTCGGTGCAGTTGCGCGAGGGGGCCACCTGTGGGCAGCACGACGACGAACGGATCGACGCCGAGTTCGCTGATGGCCAGTCGACTGTCCTCGTAGGGTCCGGTGAGGAACGCGACGTCGATCTCGCCGGCGAGCAGGTCTTCGACGAGTTCGTTGTTGTAGTCGTGCTCGACGAGGTGGATGCCGAGATCCGGTGCGGCATCACGCATCTCGCGGACCAGCGCGGGCAGCAGCTGGACGGAGACGCTCTGATAGGTGCCGATGGTCAGGCGTCCGGCGGTGCCGGATGCGAGGTCGGTCATCTCCTGCTCCGCCGTGGCCATGCGATTCGCCACGGCGCCCGCGTGCTTGAGCAGGAGCCGGCCGGCCGGGGTGAGGGTGACGGGGCGGGGGCCACCGGGCCGGTCGAACAGGCGCTGTCCGACGGCACTCTCGAGTCCGGCGATCTGCTGGCTGATGGCGGCCTGCGAGAAGCCGAGCAGGTCAGCCGCGCCGATGAATGAACCCTCCTCGGCCACTGCCATCAGGGCCCGCAGGTGTCTGAACTCGATCTCGTCGAATGCCATAGCCATAAGCATAGGTGATCGACACGATCATTTAGCATCGCTTTTCTTTATGTCCGGTCCTGCGTAACCTGAAGTCATCCGAAGGGAGCACGACATGGTCACCGACCTGAACACAACCAGCGCGAGGCTTGCCGCCCTCGACTACGGGATCGAAGCCGCTGGCATCTCCGCCGACCCGGTGAGCCTGCTCCTCCTGGCGCATGAGGCCCGCGATCTGGGCATCAGCGAACTGCTCGTGTCACTGATGATCGACGAGGCCCAGCCGGAGGTCGCTCGGATTCGCGCCTACGCGCGGGTGTCCGTTCAGGTGGCGAACCGTCGCTCCACGCGCTCGTTCGCGACTGCCGAGCGGGAACTCGAGCCGGCCTGCTAGCCACCGCACATACGACGAAGGGGCGGGTCCGAATGGACCCGCCCCTTCGTGTTGCCGTGATGCTGTCGCTAAGCGGCCTTTGCTCCGCCGACCCGACCGGCGATGTTCAGTAGTGCAACACCGATCAGGATGAAGACGATGCCGATGCCGATCGCCATGAACGCGACGCCGAAGGCGACGACGGACGTGAACAGCGATGCGCGCAGGAACGAGCCGTTCATCGCCACGGTGCGAAGCGGATCCTCGCGATCGAGCTCGGCGTAGGTCTTGCCGCCGGTGGCCTCGAGAGCGTGGACGGAGATGATGTCGGCCTGGCAGAAGGCCGCGAACGGACCGGCTACCGATTGCCCGCCGAGGCAGCTTGCGTCCTCAGCAACAGTGATGTTCTCCTTCGACAAGGTGCTGCTCACCGTGCCGTAGGTGACTGCGCCGGCAATGACCATGATGGCGCCGATGACCATGACGACGATGCTGATCCACTTGGCTGAGCCGGATCCAGAGTTTCCGGACATGTGTACTGCCTCCCCACATCGGCCAACAATTGGCCGATGTCGCTCACTCTGCTGCCTTGCCGGTCCCATGGGAAGCATTTACGGCACGTTCTAGGCGTTCTGTGGCACTTCAGGACGAAAGGCCTAGGCGCGGCAGGGACCAACGGCCGGTGAGCGTTCAACCACATGGGTCCTGTGGCGTGCCGTAAGTCCCGTTGGTCAGGGCTGGACCCGGTGCACCTTGTGCTGGGCGGCCTGGGCGACGGGGCGTACGACGAGGAGATCGACGTTGACATGCGACGGGAGCGTCGCCACCCACGCCACGGTCTCTGCCACATCGTCGGCCGTGAGCGGCTCAGCGACCCCGGCGTAGACCGCCGACGCCTTGCCCGCGTCGCCGCCAAAGCGGTTCAGGGCGAACTCGTCGGTCCGCACCATGCCGGGCGCGATCTCCGTGACGCGGACCGGCTGACCGCTGAGCTCCAGGCGCAGCGTGCCGGCGATGGCGGCCACGGCGTGCTTGGCGGCGATGTAGCTTCCGCCGTTCTCGTACGACACTCGCCCCGCGGTGGATCCCATCAGGACGACCAGGCCGCGGCCGGAGGCGACAAGCAACGGCAGGACGGCGCGCACGGTGCGCACCGTGCCCAGGACGTTGACGTCCAGTGCCTGCTGCCAGGCGTCGAGATCGGCCTCGGCGATCGGGTCGGCATCGAAGGAGCCGCCCGCATTCGCGACCAGCAGCGTCACGGTCTCACCGGCGAGCGAGGCGACGAGTGCATCGACGCTGGCCTGGTCGGTCACATCGAGTTCGCGCGCCTCGATTCGATCGTCCTCGCGTTCAAGGGCAGCCAGTCGATCGACGCGACGTGCTGCGGCGATCACCCGGTAGCCGCGACGTGCGAGGGCGCGGGCCGTAGCAGCACCGATCCCGCTGCTTGCTCCCGTTACGACAGCCGTGCCGCGTCCCTCGCCGATATCCGCATCCGTCATGGGATCAGCGTGCCACGAGCGTTGTCTCGAATGCATGGGAGTCCGCTCGGTAGCAGTGCGCGGCGAATTCGACAGCATTCCCGTTGTCGTCGTAAGACGTGCGATGCATTGTCAGCAGGGGTGCGCCGGCCCGGATCGCGAGCAGGCGGCCTTCGGCTCGGTCGGCGCCCCGCGCCCCGATGCGCTGCTGGGCGACGCGCAGGTGCACGCCGACGCGGCGCATCAGCGCGTACAGGCTCTCGGCCTCGAGTTGTTCGGGTGTCAGGTCGACGAGTCCCGTTGGCAGCCAGTTGTGCATGACGGCGAGCGGTTCGGTATTGCGTGAGCGGAGGCGTGCCAGGTAGACGACGGGATCGCCAGCATGTATGAGGAGTGCCCGTGCGACCTCATCGCTCGCCGCCACGGTCGCAAGCTCCAGCACGCGTGTTGTCGGGTGCTGTCCGCCGGTGGTGAGGTCTTCATGGAGGCTGGTCAGCTCGAGGGGCCGGTAGACGGGGGAGCGCACGACCTGAGTCCCGACGCCGCGACGGCGGACGAGCAGGCCCTTGCTGACGAGTTCCTGAACGGCCTGGCGCACGGTGGGCCGGCCGAGGCCGAGCCGCTGGGCAAGCTCGACCTCCGTTTCGAGGCGGTCGCCCGGCTGCAGGCTTCCGTCGCGGATGGCCTGCTCGAGCTGCTCGGCGAGCTGGGCATACAGGGGCAGCCGACTGCCACGATCCAGTGTCAGGTCCAGCGCCATGGCGTCAGCCTAGGTTCACGCGCACTTAATGTAAAGACATTTTGACGTTTGCAGGCACGATCCCTAGAATGGCGGCACAATCCGAACCGGAGGCAGACGCCATGACCGCACGCATCACGCATTGGATCAACGGCCAGTTGTGGACGGGGACTGCTGAGCGGTCGGGTGACGTCTACGACCCGGCGACGGGTCAGGTGACGAAGAAGGTCGACTTCGCTTCGGGTGCCGTCCTGGATGAGGCGGTTGCGGCGGCGAAGGCGGCGTTCCCGGGGTGGCGTGATGCGTCGTTGACGAAGCGCACGCAGGTGCTGTTCGCGTTCCGCGAGATCCTGAACGCGAACAAGGAGCAGGTCGCTGCTCTGATCACGGAGGAGCACGGCAAGGTGCTCAGCGATGCCCTCGGCGAGGTCACGCGTGGCCAGGAGGTCGTGGAGTTCGCGTGCGGGATCCCGCACCTGCTGAAGGGCGGCTTCTCCGAGGGTGTCTCCAGTGGCGTCGACGTGTACTCGATCCGGCAGCCCTTGGGTGTCGTCGGGATCATCTCGCCGTTCAACTTCCCGGCGATGGTGCCGATGTGGTTCTTCCCCGTTGCTATCGCCGCGGGCAACACGGTGGTGGTGAAGCCGAGCGAGAAGGATCCGTCGGCGATCATGCTGATCGCCCAGATGTGGAAGCAGGCGGGCCTGCCCGACGGTGTGTTCAACGTCGTGCATGGCGACAAGGAGGCCGTCGACGGCCTCCTGGACAACCCCGATGTGAAGAGCATCTCGTTCGTCGGCTCCACGCCGATCGCCCGCTACATCTACGAGACCGGCACCAGGAACGGCAAGCGCGTCCAGGCCCTGGGCGGGGCGAAGAACCACATGCTCGTGCTGCCCGATGCGGACCTCGACCTTGCGGCGGACGCGGCGATCAACGCCGGCTTCGGCTCGGCGGGCGAGCGCTGCATGGCGATCTCCGTCGTCCTGGCGGTCGACCCGATCGGCGACGAGCTCGTTGCGAAGATCGCCGAGCGGATGCCGCCGTTGAAGACCGGCGACGGACGCCGCGGCACCGACATGGGCCCGCTGGTCACCGGCGTGCACCGCGACAAGGTCGCGTCCTACGTCGACGCCGGCGAGGCCGCGGGTGCGACGCTGGTCGCCGACGGCCGCATCATCGATGTCGACGGCGACGAGGCGGGTTTCTGGCTGCTGCCGACCCTGTTCGACCACGTCACCACCGACATGACGATCTACACCGACGAGATCTTCGGCCCCGTCCTGTGCGTTGTTCGCGTGCCGTCATACGACGCCGGCGTCGCGCTCATCAACGACCACCCCTACGGCAACGGCACCGCGATCTTCACCAACGACGGTGGCGCGGCCCGACGGTTCCAGAACGAGATCCAGGTCGGCATGGTCGGCATCAACGTCCCGATCCCCGTCCCGATGGCGTACTACTCCTTCGGCGGCTGGAAGGCCTCCCTCTTCGGCGACTCACACGCCCACGGCACCGAGGGCGTCCACTTCTTCACCCGTGGCAAGGTCATCACCAGCCGCTGGCTCGACCCCAGCCACGGCGGCATCAACCTCGGATTCCCCACCCAGTCCTGACCCACCCGGGAGACACGCGGATCGCTGAGCGGAACACTGATTCCGGCGGGGAATCGGAACGCCACCACCGCCACGTTGACCGGCGCGTAGACGAGTGGCTCGCATCTCAGCGACGGCACGGGCAGAGTCGTTGTCCTCTAACGGTATTTCCACTGCCGCCTGCCGACTGCCGGTTCGTGAGGGAATCCGGGCTGTGTGAAATCTCGTGAGATTCGGTGTGAACGGCCTCCGTGGGGATCGCTGCCTGGAGGCCATTTCACGAGGGGATTCCCATTTCCACTAGCCCCCCACAATGGGCGGTTAGTGGGAATACCGCCCACCCGTTAGTACAAGGATGGCCCCCGGCATCACGCCGGGGGCCGTCTCTTCGTGCTGTGTGATGCTGCTCCGCACTTCCCAGGATGGATGGCGTCGAGCGCGTAGGCCCGTTCACCTCGATCGAGTTACACATCATCGATAAGCCGAGCCAACGCGCGGTCGGCGGTCGGCGATGGGGTGACGCTCAGCCTCAGCGTCGTCGTGTCAGGTCACGCACTCACTACTGCGAGTAGTGCTCGAACGATCCGGCACCGTCCATGTGAGGGCCGACGAGGTTTTCGACCTGCTCATGGGCGGGTGAGTTCCAGAAGATCACCTTGTGGTGCTCGATCGTCTCCCAGCGGGCCAGGAACATGAATCGGTTGGGGTTCTCGATTCCCCATCCGTAGGGCGTGTAGCCGAGGAAGCCCTCGGACAGCCCGATGATGTGCTCCGCTGCGTAGGCCATGTCGCGTTCGAAGTCCTTCTGGTGGCCGGGCAGGACGTCGATGAGGCCGAGTTCAGTAACCATGGAGGCAGCGTAGCGACGGAAGGAGGTCTCGCTGTGGCTAACTGGTGACCTCGGGCAGCCGACGGTTCAGGACGAAGCCAACGAGTCCCGAAACGACGAGGATGACCAGCAGGATCACGAGGCCCAGCCCACTCGCCAGACCGCTGGTGTTGGCCGGGTCGTCAGGGCACATGCCGACGCCGCACTCGGGGATCACGGACACCGTGATGACGATCACGTAGATCGAGAACCACGTGATGACGGCGAGGGTGAGGGCCCTCAGGGGACCGCGCTCAGCCATCAGGCCGCGGTCGTTGGCGGTGAAGGTCCTCGTCCACATCAGCAGGAAGGCGCAGCCCACCACGGCGATGGCGAAGGTGATGAGTGCCCAGGTGTAGAGGTGGAAGCTCATCACCTGCGGGCCGTAGCCGGGGTCGGCCGGATCAGCGATATGGAGGAGGTCCTGGCGGACGGAGCCGGCTCCGCCGACGAAGGCGGCAAGGATGCTCAGCGCGTAGTTGATGGGCTTGATGCCCCACAGCAGGTTGAGTACAGGCCCGAGGGCCAAACCGATCATCCCCGCGCGCTGGACGAGACACAGCGGACACGGCTGCTCACCAACGACGAACTGGAGCCGCAGCGATCCCGTCAGCACTCCAAGCAATGCAACCAGGGCGAGGAGGTTCAGGGCACGGGCCACCATGATCGCCCGCTTGTCTGCATCCCAGGATTTCCACGTCGTCAGCATGCCGACCTCAGAAGTTCAGCGGGATGGGGTCGGAGATGTGAGCGGACAGCAGAAACAGCGTCCACCCCATCGCGATGAGGGCCACCGGCGGAACGAACCGCGGGCGGAAGAACGCCAGTGCGAACACGACGATCCACACGAGGAACATGGACAGCATCATCTGGAGTCTCTCCGCTCGGGATCGTTCAGGGACGTGGCGCTCGACGACTCGCCCCTAAGACAACGGCTAGTTCAACAGACATAGTGTCGGCCCTGAGCGCCGGGCGCCATGTCGGGCTTCGGTTGGTCTCCCGGTCTCCTCGGGCTGGCCGGTTTGGTGGGCGGTCCCCCCAACAGGGGACCCAGCTTGGAGTGGCATCGGGGCGGTTCGTGATTTAGCCTGTCGCCGTGGGGGGGATCCGCAGGCGTAGAACCGAGCCCGAAATCAGGGCTCGGCGAGACGTCATTGTCCAGGAGCAGGTAGCCCGGGAGACCCCGTGGGTCATGCTGGCGCTTGCCCTTCTCATCATCTTCTTCGATACCTTGTCTGCTGTTTCCGGTCTGATCGCTCCACTTGGCTACTACGTCTCCGATGTCATCCAGGGGGTCTTCTTTCTGGTGGCCGCTTTCCTGGTCGGTACGAGGATCGTCAAGGCGAAGTGGGCGCCGTGGGTTTTCGCCGCAGCCATCGTTGTCAACATCGCGGCATTGAGCTACCAGCAGGCGGCCGATCCCAGCGGGAACGCGATCGGCATCATCCTGATGACCATGGTCCTTCTCGGTGGTCTCCTGGCGATGTGGCTTCCGTTCGCCATCTCGGCCGTGCTCATCGTCTCGATCGTTACCTACACGATGCTGGTCCACGAACCCGCAACGGCGGCCCCGTGGATCATCGCCACGCTCACAGGCGTGGGCGCGAGTGCTGCCCTGCTGGCGGCGCGGCGCAGTTCCGCGACGGCGCTGGCGGTGGCGACCATCGAGATCGAAGCCCTGGCCCTGCGAGATCAAGCCACGGGGCTGCTGAACCGCCATGGCCTCGAGATGGCCGCTGAGCAGCTCACCAGCCTGGCCAGCCGCAGTGACCAACCGGTCTTCGCGGTCTTCGTTGATGTGGTGGGCCTGAAGGCGGTCAATGACGGCTTCGGTCACGTCGTCGGTGACCTCGTCATCGTCCGGTCCGCGCAGGCGGTCCGCGCGGCGAGTCGGGATGCCGATCTCGTGGCTCGCTGGGGTGGGGATGAGTTCCTCGTCATCGGGATCGGGCCCGAGCCGGACGCGCTCGAATACGCGGATCGCATCGCTGCGAACATGGACCTGAGCGAGCTCGAGTCTGCATGGCATGGACGCACGTCGGTCGGGACGGCCGTGGGCGCGCACAGTGAACTATCGACGGTTATCTCGGCAGCGGACGCTGCCATGTATTCATCCCGCCGATCGGGTGACAACAGAATCTTCGCGAACCCAGTGATCGATCTTGCGTAGGCGGGGTCCCGGGAATCCCGGTGTTCGCTAGACCTGCTCGCCCACCGCGAGGAGCGCGACTGCAGCGGACGTGACCATCGGCGTAACCAACCCGCCCGCGCTCGGCCCCGGCATGACGTTCGGGTTCATTGCTGGGCGGCACGCGGCGCAGCAGGCCGGCTAGCCCACACCGGGTGCGGTCGTCGGCCCACCGGGATGAGCAGGGTCAAGGCGATCGCGATGACCGCGCCGATCAGGGTGTCGAGACCGCGGTAGAGGAGTGCTTCGCCGAGGGGTACCTCAACCTGCGCGTAGGCCAGTACGGCGACGGTGCTGATGCCGAGCACCGACAGCGTGTAGCTGCGGCGCATGAAGGCGATGGTCACGACGATGCCTGGGGCGAGGATGAGCAGCCGCAGGGGGCCGGGCGGCACGAGCGCATCGACGGTCGTGAGCACCGCCATCGCGAGGACGGTGCCGGCGAGCCGCTGCAGGACTCGGTCGACGGTCAACGGCATTGCCGGCGGAATGAGCGCGATGAGTGTCATGAGCACCCAAACCGCGTTGTGATCACCGGTCACCGACATCACGAATGCGCCGAGGCCCAGACCGATCGCGGACCGCGTCGTCGTGCGATGCAGCCGTGACAGTTGCGGCTGCGCGACCTGGGTGAATCGGTGGGCGTGGACGGCCTCGTCGGTCGCCTTGACCCGCGTCGGTGCGCGGTGCTTCGGTACGAGTGCCGCGATACCGCGCAACGCCACTGTCGTCACGATCATCGCGCCGAAGCTGATCAGCAGGTAGTTCAACGGAACCCCGGAGCCCGCACCAGCGGGATGAAGAACATGTAGAGCAGGACGCTGCCGAGCGTCGCCAGCGGCTCGCCATACCAGGCGAGGAATCCCGCGCCGAGCGCGACGGCCGCCATCGCACCAGCAGAGGCGACCGGCACGTCGCGCACCACGATGGCGAGGAGGGTAAGCGGGATGGCGACAACGGACAGGCCCGCAGCGCGCAGCAGGCCGCTTCGGGCGGAGCCGCCGAGTGACCCGAGGAAGGCGAACATCCCACCGAAGACGGCGGGCAGCACGGCATGGGTGAGGCCGTCGGGTCCGTGGCCGGCTGCGACCAGGACGGCTCGCACGACGAGGAACACGATGATGATGTCGATGACGACCGCGATCCCGGCTCGTAGCAGCACCGGTGCCGGCTCGGGAGAGAGCGCGAGGCGGGCGCGGCTAAAGACCGAAGGCTGGTCCGCGTCGGTGCTCACATCACCAGCCTCCCGCACGTAGGGTCGCGTGGCGCGCCTGATCAGCTGAAAGGACATCGATATGACCGACACATGGGACCTTGACTCCCTGGGGCAGCGGTTCCGTGAGGCCCTGAAGTCGATGTATGCCGGTGAGCCGCAGATCGGCACCGCGGGCCGGCAGCACCCCATTGACGACAGCACGCGGATCTCCGTCGAGGAAGGAATGACGCTGTTCTCCCTGTGCGTGGCGAACCGTGTCACGTCGACGCTTGAAGTCGGTCTCGCCTACGGCTTCAGCACGGTCTACCTTTTGGCGGCTCTCGAGCGGAACGGTGGCGGCACGCACACGGCCATCGACCCGCTGCAGGAGATCGACTGGGACGGAATCGGCCGCACCACCGCGAGCCGGCTCGCATCCGGATCGACGGTGCTGACGTCAGATTCCTTCATCCTTGTTGAGGAACGCTCGGATCCGGCGCTGAGCGACCTCGAGCGCGCCGGTGGGGCGTTCGGGCTGACCTTCATCGACGGCTACCACCGGTTCGATGATGTGCTGGTCGACTTCACACTGTCGGCGCGGATGTGCCCTGTCGGGGGAATGATCGTGCTGCACGACATGTGGTTGGACAGCATTTCCGCCGTCGCGGCGTTCATCAGGAACAACCGGCCGGACTTCGTCGAGATCATCACCGGGTGTGACAACCTGTTTGCGGTGCGACGAATCGATGACGATCGCCGTGACTGGCGGCACTTCGTGGACTTCCCCCGCGGTTAGCCAGGTTCGGTCACGTCTCGGGCAGCCAGTCCACCACGCCGGCCTTGGCCAGCCACAGCACGGTCATTCGCACGAACGGTCGTCGACTGGGCGTGAAGGACTGCAGCAGGTCGCGGAGGGAAACCGGACCTGCGCCCTGCAGGAGTTCGCAGACTTTCTCTGCCTCATCGTCAGTGCCGCGCAGTGCGGGGAACATCAGATCCAGGTCCGTCGACGGGTAGGGGACGGTCGTCAGGACAAGGTGCATGTCGTCGGTCAGGACCCGGGTCGGCAGCGTGCTGAAGTCGGAGAACGGGTTGCCGCGCAGCGGGTTCAAGCGGTGGCCTGCCGCCAGCACGGCTTGTTCGCTCGTCGCGTGACTGCGGCGGTCGGCCAGTTCGGCGAACAGATCGGTGTACTGGGCGGCCACGACCGGCCAGGCGAAGAGTTCACGTGCCCGAAGCCGACCGGCCGCGCCCATGGTCCGGCGAAGTTCCGGTGATGCGATCAGCCGACTGAGCGCAGCGGCGGCCTGGCCGATGTGGACAGCGGTGTGCTGGGCAACGGAGCCCATGTACTGGGGGTATCCGACCTGATCCAGAGTCTGGAGCAGGGCCAGCGTGTCACCCAGGGGTCCGCCGGGGGAGCCGAGCGTCGGAACGAGGAAGCCATCGACGCCATCGCGCACGATGGATCGGAAGCCGTCCCAGTCACTCACCACGAGGGGCAGACCACATGCCATGGCCTCCACCGGGGCCTGACCGAATGTCTCGAGGATCGTGTCGGACAACTGGAAGAAGATGTCCGCGGCGGCCCAGCATCGGGCCACGAGCGCAGCGTCATTGCCGTCGAGGAAAGTGGTCGGCACGGTCGGCGCGTACAGCCGGGCGGCCTCCTCAAAGAGAGCTTTGTCATCGTCGCCCGCGGGGAACCAGCCCGCCATCACGAAGTGAGTGCGCACGCCCGCTGACTGTGCCGCCTCCTCGACGGCCTTGAACATCGCCTGAGGGAACGCCTTGTCGAAGTAGGACAGGCGGCCGAGGTAGTAGACCATGACGTCCTCGTCGGCGATGCCGAGAGTCGCCCGAAGTGAGGCGCGGGCCGCGCCATCCGAGGCCTGTGCATCAAGTGCGTCGACGTCCGTGCCGAAGGGGATCACCGGGAGTTGTGGTCGAGGAAGGCGGGTGGAGCCCAGCCGTTCGTGGAGGTAGTCCTCCCACGCGTCGAAGGTCTGCTCAACGGTCTGCCGCAGCGTTGGCGAGGAGCAGACGAGCGCATCCCACTCATGAACCGGGGCCATGGCCGACTGCATCATCTTCTCGCGGTACGTCGCAGCGGCGAAGGCGAAGATCGTTCCCACGATGCTGTAGTCGGCATCGGCGCCCGCATGGCGCCTGACCCACGCGGGCTCGGTGAGATACGGCTGGCCGGAGAGCAGGGTCCCGGCCCGCGCGGCGGCCGTCGTGGAGAGCAACGGCCCGCTCGTTGTCTCGGGAGTGTCAGTAACGATGCCCAGCTCGCTGGCCAGCTGATCAGGTGCTGGCGGTGTCTTGCTCTGGACGTGCAGGTGGCGGTACCCGCCGTAGCGGGCGAGCGCGCGGAACACCCCGGCGTTGGCGACCAGTCGGCCGTACGGGTTGACGGGCGGTGCGATCTGACCGCCGGGGAGCCAGAGGGCCAGTTCGGGTGACTGGGGCATGCCGCCGACCTCGCTTGGAAAGGGGGTGGAGAGACTTGCGGAACCTAGCAGGCACGAGCCGGGCGCACTGCGTCCCAAGGGAGCGGTGAGTCAATGACGTTGCAGCCCGTGATCCTGACGACGCCTCAGCGTCGGCACGAGCACGTCGATTCGATCGCAACGGCATTCGCCGATGCGGAGGGCTTCGCTAACCCGATCGTCTACTGCGACGAACGAGGCGACGGGGCGGCGATCGCCACCCGAAAGGCGCTGGCGCTCGCTGCTGCGGGCGACCAGCACGTCCTCTTCCTCGAGGACGACGTGCTGGTGGACCATGAGGCTCCCACAATGATCGCTGCTGTCGAGTTCCCTCCCGGCGTGGCCGCGATCACCTTCTGCGACATGCGCGAGGTCTCCGAGTTCGCTCCCGCTGGCCTGTACCGGCGAAGCGCGATGGGCGCTGACGGCCGTGGCTGGTGGGGCAATCAGGCGCTCCTCATCCATCGTGATGTGGCTGCCGCGTGCGTTCAGGCCGACTGGTTCAGTCCGGAGATCGAGTCGGCGCGGGGCATCCTCGTTCACAAGGTCACCTATGACGATGACGGACGCAACTGCAGCGATATCCGATTGGCACTGCTGATCCATGCTCTGCCCGGCGACCGGCATGACTATGCCGTGCACGTGCCGAGCCTCTTCAAGCATGTGGGTCACGAATCGGTGTGCTTCCCCGGTCGGAGCATCGGCGAGCGCGAGACGCGCAACTGGATCGCCGACAGGCGCTCCTACGGGGTTGACTCGCTACACGTCCGTGACGACTGAATCGATATCCCGTGGAGTCTGCGCATGGCGGATGCCGTTGATCGATAGGCCCTTGAAGCTGCAGTCCTCAATCTGTTGATCGATGACGATCTGCAGCACCTGCAGGAACTGCTCATCCGTCATCAACGGTGCGCGAGTGAGTCTGTTGCGCAACACGCACTGGCGAAGCAGGTGCTCGCATGACCAGCCGGGGATGTGCTCCCAGATCCGTCCGTTGTAGTCGGGAATCCGGTTCACGATCCGCCAGGAACGGTCGAGGAAGTCCTTGTCCACCAGGTAGTCGGTCGCAGTCACGTCAATGGCGTAGAAGGTCGTCTGCGGGAAGAAGAACCCGGCGGTGAAGGAGGGCAGGTCGAAGTCCTGCTGACGAAGGGCGTTGTAGGAGACGGCCTGCAGGAAGTAGAAGCCGCCCTCGCTGACGGGGATCGCGAGCACTCGATCATCCAGCAGGACATCGTTGGATCCCTTGCACAGCCAGGGGATCGCGCTGTCCTTGCAGTGGTCGAAGAGCAGGTTGTCGAGGTCGCTCGTGCCAATCGAGTGTCCGCGATTGACCGGCGAGTCGAGGATCACGCAGTCGGGGAAGTAGCGCCGCCAGAGCGATGTGTTGTCGGCTGTCAGCGTGGCTCGGTTCGCCTCGCCGTAGTTGGTTGCGACGATGACCTGGCGAAAGCGGCGAAGGATGGGCAGATTGCGGACGATCGCCAGCTCAAGGAACTCGAGATCCTGCGCTTCCTCGAGATACCCCGTCGTTCCGTACACGCTGCGTCGGA
>JAPLBU010000122.1:0-10496 GCA_026392575.1 Actinomycetota bacterium
CCGAAGACGACGACGTAGTAGAGGCTGAAGCGCCAGACGCGGGCCTGCTTCAAGGGGACGAGCATCGAGCCAAGCGATCGGCCACTGCCAGGCTTGATCTCGCGGTGCGGTGTCAGGATCCACGTTGCCAGGGCCATCGCAAGGAGCAGGCCCATGTAGAGGAAGGGCACGAATCGCCAGCCACCGGGCACGACGCCGCTCATGTAGCCGGCGGCCGGAACCGCGACGATCAGCGCGGGCCCGATGAACTTGGTCACCGAAGCGCCGACGTTGCCCGCGCCGAAGATGCCGAGTGCCAGGCCCTGCCGGTCCTGCGGCCACCAGGCGCTAACCCAGGCGATGCCGACGCTGAAGGAGTTGCCGGCGAAGCCGACGAGGAACGCGTAGAAGAGCAGCATCGTGTAGGAGGTGGCCTGGGAGACCAGGTAGGCCGGGATCGCGGTGACGAGCAGGAAGGCGATGAACACCCGCCTGCCACCGAACCGGTCGGCGGCGATGCCCGCGGGTAGCCGCCAGATGGCGCCGTTCAGCACCGCAAGGGCCACGATCCAGGACAGCTGGACGTCGGTGAGGCCGAACTCTTCGCGGATGGGGATGCCCAGGACCCCGAACATCAACCAGACGGCGAACATCAGGGTGAAGCCGAGGGTGGACATCACCAGGACGCTCACGCGCCCCTGCTGCGGAGTCTCTGTGGTCACGAAACGAGATTAAACCACAGGAAAAGTATTTACACGGTGTTTAAACAAATAAACACGAGAGTGTGGTAGAAAATACCTGTGACCGACAGTGTGACCACCCACGAGAGCCGGGCCAGGATTCTGCTGGCCATCGAGAATGCCGTGGACGCCATCGTCGACCGCACCGGGCTGCACGCGAACACCGTCCGCGGGCACCTCGACGTCCTCATGGCGGCCGGCTCGATCAGCCGCACCGCGGCCGATGCGCACGGCCGTGGCCGCCCGCGCTGGCTGTACCGGGCAACGACACCGACCAGCTCCCCCTTCCAGGTGCTGGCCGAGGCCCTGAGCATGCAGTTGACGCAGGTCGCCGATCCCGCCCTTGCGGGACGGGCAGCCGACCAGTGGGCGCAGGCCCTGCCAGCCCTGCCGAAGGCGGCAACACCGGACGAGGCCGTCGCCGAGGCCACCGATGCCCTGAACAGACTCGGCTTCACCGCCGTCGCAAACCCCCGAGGTGACGCCATCACCGTCACCGAGTGCCCCTACGCCGAGCTGGTCGACGCCAACCCGATCATCTGCGACATCCATACCTCACTGGTGGCGCGACTGCTCACGCAGACGGGCCAGCCCGTCACGGTCGAGTCGATGGAGGTATGGGCGCGGCCCGGCATGTGCGAGGCCCATCTGCGTCGACCCGATCTCGTCCCCGCGCGCACCATCACGGTCGACGATCGAGGAACCATCACCGCCAACGAAGGAAGTGCGTCGTGACCACCACCGACACCACCAGCGATGCCACGTCCGAGTTCCTCGTACGGGCCGGCCGGTTCTTCACCCCTGGCACGGTGTCCGCCGACATGCGCACCGTCACCAAGACCGGTGGGCGTGAGGGTGACGTGTTCTACCGCGACCGCTGGAGTCACGACAAGGTCGTGCGCAGCACGCATGGCGTCAACTGCACGGGCTCGTGCTCGTGGAAGGTCTACGTCAAGGACGGCATCATCACGTGGGAGACCCAGCAGACCGACTACCCCAGCGTCGGGCCCGACAGTCCGGAATACGAGCCGCGCGGGTGCCCGCGCGGGGCAGCCTTCTCCTGGTACACCTACTCCCCGACCCGGGTGCGCTACCCGTACGTCCGAGGGGTACTCCTGGAGGCGTACCGCACCGCCAAGGCGCTGCACGAGGACCCCGTCGACGCGTGGGCGTCCATCGTGAATGACCCAGAGACCCGGCGCCGTTACCAGCGTGCGCGCGGCAAGGGCGGCCTGGTCCGGGCGTCGTGGCCGGAGGTCAATGAGATCATCGCCGCCGCCCACGTTCACACCATCAAGGCTCATGGTCCGGATCGTGTCTTCGGCTTCTCTCCCATCCCGGCCATGTCGATGGCATCACATGCGGCCGGTGCCCGATTCATCAGCCTGCTCGGCGGATCGATGCTGTCCTTCTACGACTGGTACGCCGACCTGCCGGTCGCATCACCGCAGGTGTTCGGCGACCAGACCGACGTGCCGGAGTCGGCCGACTGGTGGAACGCTGCCTACCTGATCATGTGGGGCTCCAATGTCCCCGTCACCCGCACGCCAGATGCTCACTTCATGGCGGAGGCGCGCTACCGCGGTCAGAAGGTCGTCACGGTCTCGCCGGACTACGCCGACAACACGAAGTTTGCCGACGAGTGGATGGCGCCGCATCCCGGCACCGACGGTGCACTGGCGATGGCGATGGGGCACGTCATCCTCAAGGAGTTCTTCATCGAACGGCAGGTTCCGCGCTTCATCGACTACGTCAAGCAGTACAGCGATCTGCCCTTCCTCGTCACGCTGCGGGAGAAGGACGGCGCCTGGGTCCCGGACAAGTTCGTGACGTCGGCCGACCTCGGCGATACGGCTGAAGGCGCAGCCTTCAAGACCGTGTTCGTCGACTCCGCCACCGGCCTGCCGCACGTCCCCAACGGATCGCTCGGCTTCCGCTTCAACGAGTCCGGCATGGGTAAGTGGAACCTCGACCTCAAGGACGTCGACCCTGCCCTTTCGTTGTTCGGCGCCGACAGCACCGAGAACATCGAGGTGCTCCTGCCCCGCTTCGACGTCGGCCAGGCGGAGAACGAGGGCGGCGGCATCCATCACCGAGGCGTGCCCGCCGCCAGACTCGCGACCGTGGCCGGCGAGCGCCTCGTCACGACGGTCTTCGACCTCCTGCTCGCGCAGTACGGAGTGGGACGCGACGGCCTGCCGGGTCAGTGGCC
This sequence comes from Actinomycetota bacterium, assembly GCA_026392575.1. Taxonomy (GTDB): domain Bacteria; phylum Actinomycetota; class Actinomycetes; order S36-B12; family S36-B12; genus UBA10649. Next base: position 2,932 of record JAPLBU010000122.1, read on the forward strand.
CACCGGCTACAGCGACCCTGAGCCGTACACGCCCGCGTGGCAGGAGGAGATCACCGGCGTCCCGGCGGCCATGGCCGAGCGCATTGGTCGCGAGTTCGCCCAGAACGCCGAGGACTCCGGCGGCCGCTCGATGATCCTCATGGGCGCCGGCACCAACCACTGGTTCCATTCCGACACCATCTACCGGACCTTCCTCGCGCTGACCACCCTCACCGGGACACAGGGCATCAACGGCGGCGGCTGGGCGCACTACGTCGGGCAGGAGAAGTGCCGGCCCGTCACCGGCTGGGCCCAGCTGGCGTTCGGCCTGGACTGGTCGCGGCCGCCGCGGCAGATGATCGGCACGGGATTCTGGTACGTCCAAACCGACCAGTGGCGCTACGACCGACTCGGTGCAGACCTGCTCGCCACTCCGCTGGGAGAGGGCCGATTCGTCGGGCAGTCGATGATCGACACGATCGCGCAGTCCGCCCGCTCCGGCTGGATGCCGTCTTACCCGCAGTTCGACCGCAACCCGCTCGACATCGTCGACCAGGCGGAGGCTGCGGGCAAGGCCCCCGCCGAGTACGTGACCGAGCAACTCACCAGTGGCGAGATGAAGTTCGCGATCGAGGATCCCGATGCGGAGGGGAACTGGCCGCGTGTGCTCACGGTGTGGCGGGCGAACCTGCTGGGCTCGTCCAGCAAGGGCAACGAATACTTCCTCAAGCACCTGCTCGGAACCGATAACTCAGTCCGCGCGACCGAGACACCCGAGAGTGAGCGGCCGCGAGACGTCACCTGGCACGACGAGGCCCCGGAGGGCAAGCTCGACCTGCTCGTGAGCATCGACTTCCGGATGACGAGTACCGGCCTGTTCGGTGACATCCTGCTGCCGGCCGCCACGTGGTACGAGAAGCACGATCTGTCGTCAACCGACATGCACCCGTTCATCCACGCGTTCACGCCGGCCATCGACCCGCCATGGGAGACCAAGAGCGACTACGACATCTTCCAGGCCCTGGGCCGCCGCGTCTCGGACCTGGCCCCCGGCCACCTCGATGTCCGCAAGGACCTTGTCGCGGTGCCGTTGCTGCACGACACGGCGGACGAGATGGCGGTGCCCGGTGGAGTCGTCCGCGACTGGAAGACCGGCGAGGTCGATCTCATACCCGGCCAGACGGCCCCCAAGTTCGTCGTCGTGGAGCGCGATTACACGGCCATCGGCGCGAAGATGTCGGCGCTGGGCCCGTTGGCGGAGACCCTGGGCATGGTCACCAAGGGCGTTCCCTTCTTCCCGACGGAGGAGATCGCCCTGCTCGCCAGCAAGAACGGCGTCATCCCCGACGGTCCGGCTGCGGGGAGGCCCTCGCTGGTCACCGATATTCATGCCTGCGAGACGATCCTGGCGCTGTCCGGCACGACGAACGGTCGCCTCGCAGTCCAGGGCTTCCGCGCGGTGGAGAAGCGGACCGGCCAGCGGCTGGCCTTCCTCGCCGAGGAGGAGGAGGGCAAGCGCATCACGTTCCCCGACACCCAGGCCCGACCGGTGCCGGTCATCACGAGCCCGGAGTGGTCGGGCAGCGAGCACGGGGGCCGGCGCTACACGGCTTTCGCCATCAATGTCGAGCAGCTCAAGCCCTGGCACACGCTGACCGGACGGATGCACTTCTTCCTGGACCATGACTGGATGAGCGAGCTCGGCGAGAACATGCCGATCTTCCGCCCGCCGCTGAACCTGCACAGGCTCGACGGCAACCAGCACCTCGGCGAGGGCAAGGAGGTGACCGTCCGATACCTCACGCCGCACTCGAAGTGGTCGATCCACTCGGAGTACCAGGACAACCTGTTCATGCTGTCGCTGTCCCGTGGCGGCCCGGAGATCTGGATGAGCCCACAGGACGCCGATGCCATCGGTGTCAAGGACAACGAGTGGGTGGAGTCATACAACCGCAACGGCGTCGTCGCGGCACGGGCCATCGTGTCGCACCGGATGCCTGCCGGCACGGTGTTCATGTACCACGCAAAGGACCGCACCGTCGACGTGCCGATCACGGAGACGTCCAAGAAGCGCGGAGGTATCCATAACTCGCTGACCCGACTCCTCATCAAGCCCACCCACATCGTCGGCGGCTATGCCCAGCTGTCCTTCGCGTTCAACTACCTGGGGCCCACGGGCAACCAGCGCGACGAGATCACCGTGATCCGCCGCCGTTCGCAGGAGGTCGAGTACTGATGCGCGTCATGGCTCAGATGGCAATGGTGATGAACCTTGACAAGTGCATTGGCTGCCACACCTGCTCGGTCACCTGCAAGCAGGCGTGGACGAACCGGTCCGGCGTCGAATACGTGTGGTTCAACAACGTCGAGACCCGACCGGGTCAGGGGTATCCCCGGACATACCAGGACCAGGAGAAGTGGAAGGGCGGCTGGACGGTCAAGCGCGGAAAGCTGAAGCTGCGCTACGGGGGGCGCTTCAAGCGTCTGGCCCAGATCTTCAGCAACCCCCACCTCCCGACGCTGCACGACTACTACGAGCCGTGGACTTACGAGTACGACATGCTCATCTCGGCTCCCTTGGGCGAGCACACCCCGGTAGCGCGGCCCAAGTCGCTCATCACCGGCAAGAACATGAAGATCGAATGGTCGGCCAACTGGGACGACGACCTCGCCGGGGGCCCGGAGCTTGCCCCGAAGGACCAGGTCCTGGTGAAGATCAAGGACCAGGTGGGCGATCGCGTCCCTGGTCGACCAGGACCAGTGCCGCGGCTGGCGCATGTGCGTCACCGGCTGCCCCTACAAGAAGGTCTACTTCAACCACAAGACGGGCAAGGCCGAGAAGTGCACGATGTGCTACCCGCGCATCGAGGTCGGACTGCCCACCGTCTGCGCCGAAACGTGCGTCGGCAGATTGCGATACATCGGTCTGTTCCTCTACGACGCTGACAAGGTCACGGCAGCAGCCTCGGTGGAGAACGAGCATGACCTGCTTCAGGCTCAGTTGGACCTGCTCCTTGACCCGAACGACCCGGCCGTGCTGGAGGCGGCCCGTCGCGACGGCATCCCGGCCGACTGGCTCGACGCTGCACGGCGTTCACCGGTCTACAAGCTCGCGAAGGTCTACAACGTGGCCCTGCCACTGCATCCGGAGTACCGCACCATGCCGATGGTCTGGTACATCCCGCCGCTGTCACCGGTGGTCGATGCGCTGCGCGACACGGGTAATGACGCCGAGGATGTGGACAACCTCTTCGGTGCCCTGGACTCGCTGCGTATCCCTATCGAGTACCTGGCCGAGTTGTTCGCCGCGGGCGACCCTGCCCCCGTGCAGGCATCCCTGCGCAAGCTGGCCGCGATGCGGTCCTACATGCGCGACGTCAACCTCGGACGCGAGCCTCGCCCGGAGATCCCTGAGGCCGTAGGACCGCTACATCATCCCGAAGGCGCATGCTGAGACGGCTCGTGACCTCGAGGAGTTGGCCTGTGCCGTCGACTACGACGGCGACCCGCACGACGCGTCCGGCCCGTTCGGTCACTCCTCCGGCCGACCCATCCCCGTTGCCGTGGAGACCTTCCACGCGTTGAAGGAGCGCCAGACGGCGGAGGTCCTCATCCCGCTGGACGCTGTGCGGATGAACTTGCGCAGCTGGGGATCGGCAGGGGACTCCGATGACAAGTGATGCACGGATGGACCAGGACATCGCCGCCGCCCGGCTGGCCGCGTCCTGGCTGCTCTGGTACCCGGACGACGTACTTCTTGCACGGCTGGACGGTATTGCGTCCGTCGTCCGCGAGTTGCCCGACCGGTTCTCGGAGCCGCTCCGGGCGTTCCTGGACCATCTCGACGGGACGCCCATCAGTGAGGTGCAGGCGCACTACGTCGCCACGTTCGATATGAAGCGCAAGGCCTGTCCCTACCTCACGTACTGGACCGACGGGGATACCCGCAATCGCGGCAGGGCCATCCTGCGGTTCAAGCAGGCCTACCTCGAGTCGGGCTTCGACGCCGGCAACGTCGAGCTCGCCGACCATCTCTCGGTGGTGCTGGAGTTCGCGGCCGTGGGCGACCAGGTCACGGGCGAGGCGCTGCTTGCCGAGCACTCGGTGCCGATCCACCTGCTCCGTGACGCCCTGGCCAAGCTGGACTCCGCATACGTCCATGTACTCGACGCGATCGTCGTGACCCTTCCGACGATCACGCCGGCGATCGAGGCGCGCATGGCGCAGTTGGCCGCTTCCGGCCCGCCCGCGGAGATGGTGGGCCTGGAGCCGTTCGGGGTCAGCATCAACATCGAATCGATTGGGGCTCGCCGATGACCGCCTCCGAGATCCTGCTGTGGGTGGCCCTTCCCTACATCACGATCGCCGTGTTCGTGACGGGGACGATCTGGCGGTACCGCTATGACAAGTTCGGATGGACCACCCGGTCCAGCCAGCTGTACGAGCGGAACCTCATCCGGATCGCCAGCCCGATCTTCCACATCGGCATTCTCGCGGTCCTGATGGGCCACGTCATGGGTCTGCTCATCCCCGAGGACTGGACCAACGCCGCCGGACTCAGCGAGGACGCCTACCACGTCATGGCGGTCGGGATCGGTGCCGTCGCGGGAGTCTGCACCCTCGTGGGCATCTCTTTGCTGATCTACCGGCGTCGCACCACCGGGGCCGTGATGGCGGCAACGACGAAGAACGACAAGACGATGTATGTATTCCTGGTCGCGGCGATCTGCCTGGGGCTGCTGACGACCATCATCGGGTCGGGCGTACTGGGCGACGGATACAACTACCGCGAGACGGTCTCGCCCTGGTTCCGCTCGATCTTCCTGCTCAATCCGCAGCCTGAGTTGATGGCGGAGTCACTGCCGTCGTTCCAGATCCATGCGGTCGCGGGCATGCTGTTGTTCATCATCTGGCCGTTCACTCGACTCGTGCATGCATTCAGCGCGCCCTTCGGATACGTGTTCAGGCCCTACGTCGTCTACCGCGCCCGAGGCCCGCACGACGACGGTAGCCACGCACCCAAGCGTGGATGGGAGAAGGTCGGCTGATGCTCCTCGTCGAGCCGAGTTGGCACGACGCCCGCCAGGCGGCCCATGGGTGCGTCGTCCGGTTGCCGTCCGAGCACGTCGATCTCATTCATGCGCACGGGCGACTGACGGCGGAACCGATCACGGCGCTGACACCCTTGCCACCGATGCCCATCTCCGCCATGGACGGGTGGGGCGTCTCGGGCGCGGGCCCCTGGACTGTTGTCGGTCAGGTGCTCGCCGGAAGCCTGTGGAAGGCCGTCCCCGATCTGACCATCGACACGACTTCCGCTATCGTCGACAACCGTCCGACCCTGAGCGACTGTCGAGGCACGAACACGAAGCAATCCAACGACCTGGCGCTCTCGCACTGACTCAGTTCTGGACCTTGATCCAGCGTTGACGCCGGCACGGATCGGACTGGCCGCTGCGGCGGGGTATGACGCTCTCCTGGTGAGGTGTCGACCCATCGTTCATCTCCTGATTCTCGGTGATGAACTCCTCAGCGAGGGTCAGTCGAGGGATGGACGGGTTCGGGACAGCCTGGGCCCGCAACTGCCGGGCTGGCTTGCTCGCCTCGGAGTCGATCTAGCTCACACGGCCCGAGTCGAGGACTCCCTGCAAGGGTTGTCGACGGCGCTCGAGGCGGCCCAGGACGCCGACCTCATCATCACCACCGGAGGCACCGCAGCCGGCCCGGTCGACCACCTGCACGCGGCCATCGCGGCATCGGGCGGCTCGCTCATCGTCGACACGGTCGCCTGTCGCCCCGGCCACCCGATGCTGCTCGCTGGCTGGCCCACGGGTCATCGGATTGTTGGGCTGCCGGGCAATCCACTCGCTGCGATCGCTGCACTGCTGACGTTGGCTCAACCGTTGGTGGCTGGTCTGTTGGGACGCCCGCAGGAGCCGCTGCTCGACGTGGTCCTCGGGGACTACGTCGCTGCTCAGGGAGCCAAGACCAGACTCATTCCGTGTCGACGCGTGGGGGATCGTGTCTTCCCGATGGACCACATCGGGTCCGGGATGCTGAGGGGGCTCGCAGATGCGGATGGCTTCGCAGCAGTCACTGCAGGTGAAGGAGAACCAGGGTCGACCGCCGAATGGATCGACTTCCGCTGACCGCAGGGCCGCTCCGGCAACTCATGTCTCAGGGGAACGATCGCACGACTATGTAGTCCCGGGGCTTCCCTAGATGTGTTGCTCCGTCGAGCCGAGGGTGTAAGGCGCATCTGTTGGGCCCCGTACTTACCGGTGGTGCCCCCCTTCCCGCTGTCCGTGCTTGACCTGGCCATCGTGGGCCGTGATGAGACCGTGGCCGACAGCCTTGCCGGCTGCGTCCGCATGGCACAGCGCGCGGAGTCTTCGGGCTACTCGCGGGTCTGGTACGCCGAGCATCACAACATGAGTTCGATCGCGTCATCCGCGACTGCCGTGCTCATCGCCCACGTCGCCGCTCACACGACGACCATCCGCCTCGGGTCAGGTGGGGTGATGCTGCACAACCACGCGCCGTCGGTCACTCGGCCGGCGCCTGCTCACGCACGGTGCGCAGCAACTGGACGATGCGCACATCGACGCGATCCTTGACAGCCCGGACGGCTCCTTCGTCGACGAGATGATGACCTACACCGCGTTCGGCACCCCAGACGACGTCCGCGCCTACCTTGAGGAATTCCAGCGCTTCACGGGTGCCGACGAATTGATGACGGTGCACCAGGGCGGCGTGGTGGATGACCGCATCCTCAGCCTGACACTCACGGCGAAGGCCATGGGCCTGGGTGAGTAGCGCCGCGGCGGGCTGATCCACGTGATCGAGCATCGCGCAATCGTCCACCGCCGCCGCCTGTGGATGGCTGGTTGCGTATTCACGGATTCGAGCGTCTCATTCACGTGAGTGGCGCGACTCGCGTCGCCGAATGCCGGGGGGATGGACATCGATAATATTGTCGTGCAAAATGGGGGGAGTGCGATCGAATTCGCACAGTCGGCGCGAAAGCACCGGGTAGGGCGAGCCCGCGTTCGACAGGTTCTGGAGGATCCAATCGCTGTGGCAGTGCTGGCCGAGGAGGCGAAGGCATGAGCAGCAGGAATCCTGCGAAGGCCACGGTGTGGATAGCGCCGGACGGCACGGTGATCAGCGAGGCCGACGCAGCACGTCTCGCCGAGGAGTTCGAGGCAGATGACTCCGTACTTGATGGCGTCGCCGTGGTGTCTACGCGGAGACCTGGCCGGCCGTCACTCACCGGGAACGAAGGTTCGTCCCCTCAGGTGACCTTCCGCCTGTCTCCTGCCGTACGAATGCGCGCAGAGCAGATAGCTGCTGATCGTGGCACGACGGTCTCGGCACTCGCGCGAGAAGCACTGGAGCAACTGGTCAGGAAGGCCGGCTAGAAAGCGCTCGGGATCAGTCGCGGTCGAGCCGCACACCCGCCTTGCGCCCACGGATGGTGCAGTGATTGAGCGGAATAGCGCCGCCGCGAGATCGTGACGGCAACGGTGCCCGATCATGTCGCGGCAAAGCGTTGACGGTCAGGCCTCCGCCCAGGGCATCGGCAG
>JAPLBU010000122.1:10581-12040 GCA_026392575.1 Actinomycetota bacterium
GGTGGCGGGAAGCTAGATGTGACGGCGATGGGCGCACCGCCCGTCTCGACAGAGCGATCAACGGCACTCAGCACATCGACGAGGTGAGCGGCGTGAGCTCCGGAAGCCCGATGCGGTCGCCCCTCTGCGATGGCGTCGCCCAGATCGGTCAGGGCACGTGACCAGTCGAACGACGGTGGTGACGATCGGACCAGCGGCACGGGTGAGTGGACCTCTTCGTCCCCGAGCGGAGCGAGCTCGACGGATCCATCGAACATCATGCTGTCGTCCAACCACAGTGACCCCGTATCGCCGTGGAATGCCACTCCCGCATGACCCTTGGCCTGCTTCCCCGTGTAGAAGCTCGAGGTCAGGCGGACGACGGTCCCATCCTCGAGATCGAGGACAACTAGGTAGGTGTCTGGTCGGTCCAAGGTGAACGGCACACCACCGGTGGTCATCCGCTCGGCGAGGAGGGTGCGCCCGACCGCGGTCACTTGACGCACCGGACCGAGAATCCCCGTCACCACCGCGAGCGGGTAGATGCCGACATCGGCGACAGGACCCACCGCGTAGAACGACTGGGGCGCCGGGTGCCACGTCTCGATTCGCCCCCAGTCGGTCTCGGCGTACACGGCGCGCACCCGCCCGATGCTGCCCGCACGGATGAGTTTCCACGCGGTCTGCTGGGCCTCGCCCATGAGTGTGAAGGGCGAACAACTCAGTCGCAGGCCCCGCTCCTCTGCCAGCTGCACAAGCTCCCACGCGAGCTCGCCGGTCGGGGCAAGTGGCTTCTCGCTGTGAACATGCTTGCCTGCTTCTAAGGCGGCTTTGGTGACGGCATAGTGCTGCGAAGGAACAGTCAGGTTGACGACCACGTCGAGGTCGAGGCGAAGCAGCTCGTCCAGTGATGACACCGGCACCCCGCCGTGCTCAGCGCAGAAGGCGGCCGAGCGCTCGCTATCGAGATCCGTTGCGGCGATGATGGAGAGTGTGGGCTGTTCCGCGATGTGGGCCCCATAGGCACCGGAGATGGCGCCTGCGCCCACGATTCCCAGCCGAAGCGTCGGTCCGCTCACTACACGTCACCGCCGAGCCAACGTCGAACGGCGGCGATGCTCGAGCGGATCTCGTCGGAGGGGTCGACGTCGTCGTTCCCGTTCTCGATGCTCAGGGCGCCGGAGTAGCCCAGATCGACGAGCGTCTGGACGCACTGACGCATCGGTACGACCCCGACTCCGAACTCGCAGCTGACGTGCTCTCCGACCTGGAGGATGTCCTTGAGGTGCACGTGCATGATTCGCTCTGCGAGCTCCTCGATCGCGAGCGCGGCGTCGTAGCCGTTCGTGCCCCACCAGCCGGTGTCTAGGGCTGTGCCCACAAGCTCGGGCGGAGCGTCTCCGATCTTGCGGAGCATGTCGGCTGGTGTGTGCTCCTCGGGATGGTTCTCGAATGCGAGACGCAGCTCGTGTCGCTCGAG
>JAPLBU010000082.1 GCA_026392575.1 Actinomycetota bacterium
ACCCCCGCGCAAGCCCTCAACGACTACCGCAGCGCCGCACTCGCAGCCTGATCACCAGAAGGAATCAATCGAGAGACTGTCCGGAATCCTTGACACGGATCACACCTCTACCTCGACCTACGCCGACCCGACCGCCCCGCCACCCCTGCGATTCCCCGAGCGGCGATTCAGCCCGATCCGCAACATCACCGTTCGAATCGCCGTGGCCCTCGGAGCCCTCGCGATCACGACCGTCATCGTCTATGCGGAGCGGGGCTGCTACCAGGATCGCGGCGTCATCGGGGGACTCACCTGGATCGACTCGTTCTACTACGCGACCGTGTCACTGTCGACCACCGGATACGGCGACATCACTCCGATCTGCGAGTCATCCCGACTCGTGAATGCCCTCGTCATCACACCACTGCGCTTTGTGTTCCTCATCGTCCTGGTCGGCACCACGATCGAGGTCCTGACGCGGCGCACTCGCGAGCAAATGCGTTCCAACCGCTGGAGGAATCGCGTGAATAACCACACCGTCATCATCGGGTACGGCGTCAAGGGTCGTGCGGCTGCAAGCTCGCTGCGCGACTCCGGAACACCCCCTGGCGACATCGTCATCGTGGCAACGAACAAGGCCGCGATCGACGAGGCCACGCGCGACGGATTCGTCGGCGTCGTCGGTGACGGGAGACGCGAGGAGGTCCTTACCGACGCCGCTATCCAACGTGCGGCACGCGTCGTGGTGGCCACCGACCAGGACGACACCTCGATCCTCGTGACGCTGACTGCGCGTCGACTCTCACCTACAGCGAAGATCGTTGCTTCCGTGCGGGAATCGCAGAACGCCGACATCCTTCGCCAATCCGGTGCCAACACCGTCATCCCGACAGCGGAGTCCGCTGGCCGCCTGTTGGGCCTGTCATTGGTGTCCAGCACGGCTGGCGAGATCATGGAAGACCTGCTCGACTCCGGTCGTGGGCTCGAGGTCGTCGAGCGCGACATCACCCGCGACGAACTAGGCGTCTCCCCCGCAGACCTTGACGCTCACGGTCAGATCGTCTTGGCTGTTATCCGCGCCGGTGTTTCCCATCGCTTCGATACTGACGCCATCAGCCGGCTCGAGTCCGGTGATCGACTGGTCGTGATCAGGCACAACCCCGCAGAGAGGTAGGCCATGCACGCGATCACGTTCGCAGAACCGGGTGATCCCGAGGTCCTCCAATGGACGGTTGTGCCCGATCCGACACCCGGACCGGGCGAGGTCATCATCGACGTCGCCGCTACGGCAGTGAACCGTGCCGATCTCCTGCAGCGGCAGGGCAACTACCCGCCACCGCCCGGTGCCTCGGAGATCCTGGGTCTCGAGTGCTCCGGCACCATCAGCTCCGTCGGCGCAGCCATCGGCCTTGACCACATCGGCGAGAAGGTTGTCGCCCTGCTCTCCGGCGGTGGATACGCGCAGAAGGTCGCGGTACCGATCGGCCAGATCATGACGGTGCCCACGGGAATAGGCCTGGTCGAGGCCGCGGCCCTGCCCGAGGTGGCCTGCACCGTATGGAGCAACCTCGACATGGTCGCCAACCTCAGCGAGGGCGAGTGGCTCCTCATCCACGGTGGCGGGTCAGGCATCGGGACAATGGCCATCCAGATCGGGCGGGCCCTCGGGGCCAGGGTCGCCGTCACCGCCGGGAGCCAGGCCAAGCTGAATGCGTGCGCCGCACTCGGCGCCGAGGTGCTGATCAACTACAACGAGCAGGACTTCGTGCAGGTGATGCTGGACGAGACCGGCGGCCGTGGCGCGAACGTCATCCTCGACAACATGGGCGCGGCCTATCTGGAGCGCAATGTCACGGCACTTGCACGCGACGGACGGCTCGTCATCATCGGGATGCAGGCGGGCATCAGGGCGGAGCTCGACATCAGCGTGCTGCTGCGCAAGAACGCCTCCGTGCACGCCACCTCCGTTCGAGGGCGGCCCGATTCGGAGAAGGCAGCGATCTGCCGCCAGGTCGAGCGCACCGTGTGGCCGTGGGTCCACTCCGGTGTCGTGCGACCAGTCATCGATCGCATCCTGCCGCTGAAGGACGCTGCCTACGCGCATACCGTCATCGCCGACGGAGCCGCGACCGGCAAGGTCGTGCTCTCGGTGTGATGTCGCGCCGACGCACTGCTGCGGCGGGCGCGGTCGTCGCCGTCGCCCTGCTCGCTGTTGCGCACCCGCGTCCCGCCGTTGCCGCCCCCGACGCCGCGACATCCGTCACCTGCCCGGCGGCACCTCTGCCGATCACGGCAGCGCAGCAGGACCGGTCGTGGTCGATCGCGGCTACGCAACTGGCCGCCCTGTCAGGGCCGGCCAGCCTGCCCTTCGGTGCCACCGGATCCTCGGCGTACCTGCGTACGAGCGCATACGCATGGACGGCCGGCTTCTATCCGGCCTCGCTGTGGCTCATGTACGAGCACACATCCGACCCGGCGTGGCTGCGCCTCGCAGCGGAGTACACCCAGCACGTGCTGCCGGTGGCGTCCTGGCATGGCACGCACGACCTGGGCTTCATGGTGGGCCTGCCCGCCACGCTCGGCGCGCGGCTCGATCCATCGTCCCAGCGGACGACCGCCTACGCGTCGGCACTACGCACAGCCGCGCGCAGTCTTTCAACGCGCTGGAACGGCCGCGTGCACGCACTCCGCTCGTCGTACTACGGCGGGAAGTGGGGCGTGATCATCGACTCAGCGATGAACGCGCCGATGCTGATCGAGGTTGGCCAGCGCGAGGGAGGCATCGACGGCCAGCGGCTCGTTCGACGCGGCACGCAGCACATGGTCACCCTCGCGAACAGTTTCGTACGGGCTGACGGATCCACCCGCCACCGTCTCGCATTCAATCCGCGCACAGGCGCCGTCACGGGACCGATCTACGGCCAGGGCCTGAGCACGGCAAGCACGTGGTCACGCGGTCAGGCCTGGGCGATCAACGGATTTGCGCAGGCCTTCGCACTGACGGGCGACTCGCGACTCCTCGACGCTGCGCGCCGCACAGCCGACTACTGGACATCGCACGTGCCCGCCGGCTGTATCCCCGCGTGGGACCTCGACGTGACCGATAGTGCAGCGCCGCACGACTCCTCTGCGGCCGCCATCACCTCCGACGGTCTGCTCACCCTGGCGCGCATCGAAACGGATGCAGCACGGTCGATGACGTATCGTGCCTACGCGCTGGCCACCCTCGGAACGCTGGCATCCTCGCCGTGGACGGTCGAGGATGGCCGCGGCGTGCTGCAGCGGCAGTCGTACAACGTCCCAGCCGACGCTCGCGAGGGCACGTACAGCTGGGGCGATGCCTTCCTCCTGCACGCCCTCGCCGCTGCCGCGACGTTGCAGCCGTAGGAGAGTCAGCGTGTCGGCAGTGCGGCGATGCGCTTGAGCAGGTAGGGGGAGAACCACCCGTCGTACTTGGCCTGCAGCACCGGGTCGCGCCAGTCAGCGCCGGTGACCACCTGGCGGCACATCGGCTGCCCGCACATGCAGGTGAACTCGTCATAGTCGCTCGCATCGCACATGGCGTAGTCGAAGGTGACCTCCTCGCCCACAGCGATATCGCGCATCGCGACGAGCAGCGAGGACCCTGACAGTCCGGCATTCGGCTCGCACGAGTGGTTGAGCATGTCGCCGGGCTCGGGCATCTCGTCAGAAACGAGGTACAGGTCGTCATCGACCTGGATCGACCGTGACTGACGGTCGTGGGACATGTCAGCGAGAGTGGATCGTGAGACGATCCAGCCACCGAACGCAGCGACGGTCTCACCCGCGGCGATGGGCTCAACGGCGAAGGAACCCCAGCCCTTGTCGCCCGCAGGACGAGCCTGGGCCTTGGACGTCAGCCAGTTGTAGTCCACTCGTGCACTCCCTCTCCACGCACCCCACCTTCGGGGGCAAAGCGAGCGAGAGTGTGCCACACGAAGGTGAACGCGAACGAATCACGGCCAGCGAATATGCTCTGACTGTGATTGATCCCACCATCCTGCGCACCGACCCTGATCGACTCCGTGAGTCTCAGCGACGTCGCGGCGAGTCGGTCGAGCTCATCGATCAACTGGTGGCGGCCGATATCGCCAAGCGTCAGGCGCAGCTCGGCTTCGACGAGTTGCGCACTGCAGGGCGCGTTGAAGAAGGCCACCGATGATGCCGCTCGCGCGCAGGCGCAGGCGCAGGTCGATGTCCTGATGGGCGAGGCCCAGGGTCTGGCCGAGAGTGTCAAGGAGGCCGAGCGTGCAGCTAGCGCGGCCAGCGACATCATCGATGCGCTCTGGCTCCAGGTTTCGAACCTCGTCAATCTCGAGTCACCCGTCGGTGGCGAGGCTGACTTCGCCGTGCTCGAGGAGATCGGCACGCCGCGCGACTTCGCTGCCGAGGGCTTTGAGCCCAAGGACCATCTCGAGCTCGGTGAGCTGCTCGGTGCCATCGATGTCGAGCGCGGCGCCAAGGTGTCGGGCTCGCGGTTCTTCTACCTCAAGGGCCCGGGTGCTCTGCTGGAGTTCGCGCTGCTGAACCTCGCGATGCAGCAGGCCGTCTCGCACGGACTCATCCCCATGATCACGCCAAGCCTCGTACTGCCCAGCGCGATGGAGGGCACCGGATTCCTTGGCCAGGCAGCAGAGAATGTCTACCGCGTCGAAGCAGACGACATGTACCTCGTGGGCACGTCCGAGGTTGCCCTCGCGAGCTACCACGCCGACGAGATCATCGATGCCGCGCAGCTTCCGCTGCGCTACGCCGGCTGGTCGAGTTGCTATCGGCGCGAGGCCGGCTCCTACGGCAAGGACACCCGCGGCATCATCCGCGTCCACCAGTTCGACAAGGTCGAGATGTTCTCGTTCTGTCGACCGGAGGAGGCAGAGGCTGAGCACGCTCGCCTGCTGGCCTGGGAGCGCGAGTTCGTCGACGCCCTCGAGATCCCCTACCGCGTCATCGACGTGGCCACCGGCGACCTCGGATCCAGCGCCGCACGCAAGTTCGACATGGAGGCGTGGATCCCGACCCAGGGCACCTACCGCGAGATCACGTCGACGTCGAACACCACGGAGTTCCAGTCCCGACGCCTGCGTATTCGCATGCGCGAAGGCGACCGGACCCGTCCGCTCGCGACACTCAACGGCACGCTGTGCGCGATGCCGCGCGTCATCGTCGCGCTCCTCGAGAACCATCAGCAGGCCGACGGAAGTGTTCGTATCCCGCAGGCCCTCCGGCCGTTCCTTGGCGGTCAGTCGGAGTTCACCCCCGTCCAGTAGCGTGGCAGCATCATGATGATTCCCGAGGGCTTCGTGCCTCAACTGGTCGCTATCGATCTCGACGACACTCTCGTCCCGCACAACGGCAGCATCTCCGGCCGCGTCGCTGAGTCGATCGCCCGCGTCCAGGAACTGGGCATCATGGTCGTCGCCGCCACCGGGCGCTCGCTCGACACGACCGCACCCGTGTGCCGCGCCGCCGGGATGCTCGACTGGGCGGTCTGCAGCAACGGTGCGCTCCTCGCCCACATCGATCCGGAGGAGATCGTCGAGACCGTCACATTCGACCCGCGTGAGTTGCTCCTGAAGATCGAGGAGCTCGTGCCCGGTGGTTTCTACGCCGTCGAGGGTGCCAACGGGGTGTTCCGTACCAATCGCGCCTTCTCCCACAGTGCCCTGACCATCGGGGTTCGCGAGGTGCCGTTCGAGGAGCTGCTCGACGAGCCGGTGATCCGTCTCGTCGTGCGCAGCGAAGACGACGATCACATGAACGAGGGCCTCGGTCATCTCGCCGAGCAGCTCGGGCTCCACTCGGTGGTGTTCGGCGTGGCCGAGGTTGCCTGGCTCGACATCGGCCCGCAGGGCGTGAACAAGGCGACGATGCTGGCCCGCCTCTGCGACCGCCTCGAGCTTGACCAGACCAAGACGATCGCCATCGGCGACTCGATGAACGACATCGCGATGCTCCAGTGGGCCGGCCTCGGCGTGCTGATGGGCCACGCCGTCGACTCGATGCGGCCCTATGCCGATGTGATGACGGGGTCGGTGCCCGGCGAGGGTGTCGCCGAGGTCCTCGACGCCATCACGCTGTAACGCCCCTTCTCCCATCGGTATACCGCGGGTATACTTGAGGCATGACCGTCACCACCATCAAGGTCTCCTCCTCGACCCGCGACAAGATCAACGCGCTGGCCGCCGAGCAGGGGCTCACCGCCGGCAGCCTCGTCGAGAAGGTCCTCGAGGACTATCTGTGGCGCCAGCAGGTCGAGGAGGCCAAGCGCCAGATGCGCGCAGCTCCCAAGGAGGTCTGGGACGAGTACATCGCCGAGGCGGCCATCTGGGATGTGACGCTGAGTGATGGCCTGGAGCCCTACCAAGGGGACACCTGGTGACGACTTCGAATTTGCTGCCCGGTCGGATCGTATGGGCCGACCTCGGTCAGACGGTCGGACGCGAGCAGGCGGGCCGGCGCCCCTGTGTGGTCGTCGCCTCCCGCGACCTGCTCGAGGTAGCGGACACGATGGCCATCGTCGTGCCCTGCACCAGCAAGGACCGTGGCTGGCGCAACCACGTCGAGCTAACAGGTGACACCGGTCTTGAGCTCACCACGTTCGCCGTGACCGAGCAACCCCGCACCATTAGCCGCCAACGACTCGGCCGAACCATCGGATACGTGGACAACGGCTGCCTGACCGAGGTCATGCGCTGGGTGCACACCTGGCTCCACCCCGCCGCCTGAACCTTCCGGGAGCTGCCTTACTCGCGGGTTGCTGCGGCGAAGAAGAAGTCGAGCATGGCACCCAACGGAGCCGGATCATGCGAGAGCCGACTGCGCAGGGCGGCGCCTTCCCAGCAGTTGACGAGGAGCATGGCCAGCGCCTGCGGGTCGGTCCCGACGGGCAACTGCCCGGCGTCCCGAGCCTCCTGCAGCGGCGCGGCGAGCCGCCCCGCGATGTACGACAGGCACCCGTCGATCCGCTGCCCGAACACCGCACTGACGCCGGACAGCTCCTGTGTCGTGCACATTCGCCATGTACGCATCGATGACCTGGAGGGCGAAATCCTCCTTGTCCCGAAAGTGGTGATAGAAGGAACCCTTCGGTGCCTGGGCTGCATCCAGCAGGGCCTGGACGCCAACCCCGTGGTACCCGCGCTGGAGGAGAAGTTCCAGGCCCACGTCGAGGAGCCGTTCGCGGGTCGCCGTAGGCGCGTCGTTATCCACTCACCTTGTCTAGCATGTGCTGGATCACGGCGCTGTGCTCGTCCTGCGGAGAGAACATGATGATCTCCGCATCCTCATCCACGTGAACGTTGTGCCCCGCGGGCCAGTAGAAGAGGTCGCCCTCACGGACTGTCTCCTGGACGCCCGCCCCATCCGTTGTCGTGATCGTGCCGACGAGGACGTACCCCCAGTGCGGGCACTGGCATGCGTTGCCGTTCAACCCCACGAAGAGTTCTGTCGTGTCGACTCCGGCACCGAAGGTGAAGTACTCGCCGCTGATCCCGCCCAGGTCTCCCGCTGTCCCGAAGTCCCGATGCTGACGCAAGGTCGCACCCGGAATTGCCATCTGCACTTCCACGTCCTGCCTGTTGATACGCATATCCGCTCCCCGCGGTCGATGGGTGCTAGACCGACTGGTCTAGACTGAACGGTCTAATGGTGCATGGAGCGCAGCGCGACGTCAAGAGCACGGGGAATATTCGGGGCTGCGCCTGAGCGCGGTCTAGCAAGGCTGAGACTCAACTAGCGGCGATGCCCTCGGCGAAGGCCACGTCGAGGGCGTCCTGCCACGGCCGCATCTCCGGCAAGCCGGCCGCTGCCCACTTGTCGTGGCCCAGCACCGAGTACGCGGGCCGAGGCGCGGGCCGCACGAACTCCGCGGACGTCGTTGCCAAGACCCGCGCCGGATCCGCGCCCGCGTGGCGGAAGATCTCGCGGGTGAAGTCGAACCAGGTCACGTCGCCGGAGTTCGTGCCGTGATACGTCCCCGACGGGGGGTGCTTCTCGAGCAGCAGCATGATCTGCTCCGCGAGGTCACGCGCATACGTCGGCTGCCCGCGCTGGTCGTCCACTACGGAGACTGTGTCGCGCTCGCCCTCGAGCTTCAGCATCGTCTTGACGAAGTTGGTGCCGTTGCGCCCGTATAGCCAGGCGGTTCGGATGATGTAGTGCGCATCCGGAAGCACCTCCTGGACCGCGATCTCGCCGGCTAGTTTCGTGCGCCCGTATGCCGTCGACGGTCCCGGCGGGTCGTCCTCGCCGTACGGCGACGTCGCGGTGCCGTCGAACACATAGTCGGTCGATACGTGCACCAGCCACGCTGACGCCTTGTGGCATTCCTGCGCGATGATGCGCGGTCCGAGTCCGTTGACCCGCATGGCCGCTTCCTCGTTGGTCTCCGCATCATCGACCGCCGTGAACGCTGCGCAGTTGATGACGACGTCCGGATCGAAGCCGCCGAAGACGAGTTCCGTCGAATCCTGATCCGTGATGTCGATGTCCGGGTAGTCGATGCCGAGCACCGCCAGGCCGTGATTGCGCTCGAGCACGCTGACCATCTCGCTGCCGAGCTGACCTCGGTCACCGATCACCAGAACCCGCATGCCCCCACTCTCTCAGTTGAGTGGCGGCACGTGGGGGTCAAAACGCGCTTCCGGGCCCCCACACCCCGCCGCTCAACGGGGAGGAATAGCAGCCTTGGCCTTCAGCGGACGCCACCAGGCCTCGTTGCCCCGGTACCAGGCCACCGTCTCCGCCAGGCCGTCCTCGAACTTGTGCTGGGGGGCGTAGCCGAGCGCCCGGAGCTTGCCGTCGTTGACGGAGTAGCGACGGTCGTGACCCTTGCGGTCCTCGACCGGCTGGACGGAGTCCCAGTCGGCACCCATCTCCGCAAGCACACGCTCGGTGAGCTCGCGGTTGTTCAGCTCGAGGCCGCCGCCGATGTTGTAGCTCTCGCCGGGGGCGCCCTTCGCCACCACGAGCGCGATGCCGCGGCAGTGGTCGTCGACGTGCAGCCAGTCGCGAACGTTCATGCCGTCGCCGTAGAGCGGGACCTTGCCGCCGTCGATCAGGTTCGTGACGAACAGCGGGATGACCTTCTCCGGGAACTGGTACGGGCCGTAGTTGTTCGAGCAGCGGGTGCTCGACACGTTGAGGCCGTAGGTGACGAAGTACGCGCGCACGAGGAGCTCGGCGGCTGCCTTCGCCGCCGAGTACGGCGAGTTCGGCTGCAGCGGCTCGTTCTCGTCCCACGAGCCCTCGTCGATCGAGCCGTAGACCTCGTCGGTGCCGATATGCACCGTGCGCGGGATGCCGTGGCGCAGGCAGGCGTCGAGCAGCGTCTGCGTGCCGACGACGTTGGTCACGACGAAGTCCTGCGGGCCGTGGATCGACCGGTCGACGTGCGTCTCGGCGGCGAAGTTGACGACGACATCGTGGCCTGGGAGCACGGTGTCGAGCAGTGGGCCATCGCAGATGTCGCCCTGCACGAAGGTGAAGCGCGGATCCGACGACACCGACGCGAGGTTCTCGAGGTTGCCGGCGTAGGTCAGCTTGTCGTAGACCGTGACGCCCGTGGGTTCGACGCCGTAGGCGCCGGACATGAGCTCGCGCACGAAGTGCGACCCGATGAAGCCTGCTGCTCCGGTGACGAAGTACCTCACTGCCCGCTCCCCTTCAGTTTGTCGAGCCACTGCTGTGCATCCGCGAAGTCAACATCGGTAACGCCCTCGCGCAGAACCGGCTGCTTGCCGTCGTGTCGCGGGTACGAGCCGAGGAAGCGCACGTCGAGGCACACCCGGTGCAGACCCATCAGCGCCTCCGCCACGCGGGAGTCAGCGACGTGTCCCTCGACATCGACGCTGAAGAAGTAGTCGCCCAGCGCCTTGCGCGTGGGACGTGACTCGATGCGGGTCAGGTTGACGCCGCGCACGGCGAACTCATTGAGGATCGCCATCAGTGCGCCGGGCTGGTCGAGGCGCATGAACAGGCTCAGCGTCGTCTTGTCAGCACCGGTCGGCGCCGGGAGGTCACCAGGCTTGCGTACCAACACGAATCGGGTGGTCGCCTCTTCCGTGTCGCCGATATTGTCGGCCAGCACGTCGAGGTCGTAGCGATCGGCCGCGAGCCTCGGAGCGACGGCGGCATCCCACGGGGCCGGCTCCTGCAGCAGAGCCTCGGCCGCGCCCGCAGTGGAGAGCGACGGGATCACCGTGATGCCGGGCAGGGTCGCATCGACCCAGCGCCGGACCTGCGCGAGCGCATGCGGATGCGAAGCAAGGCGGGTGACATCCGCCAACGTCGTGCCACGTCGCGCCATCACAGCGAAGCGCACCGGCAGCGCAACCTCGTCCACGATGACAAGCCGCTTGCCGTTCGCGAGCTCGTCGAGCGTGACGGAGACCGAACCCTCAACGGAGTTCTCGATCGGGATGAGCGCGGCATCGGCCTCGTCGGCACGCACTGCGTCGATCGCCGCCTGCACGGACACCGACGGCAGGTGCTCCGCCGATTGGTACGCGGGCATCGTCAGCAGCGCCGCCTCGCAGAACGTCCCGCGCGGGCCGAGGTAGGCAATCCGATCGGTCATGACTCGATCCCCCTCGCGATGCGGACGGCCTGCAGCTCCTCCGGAGACAGCGTGATGTCGCTGTCGCCGCGAGACAGGCCCTTCAGGTACGTGCGGGTCTCACTGCGGGCGTGGATCGATGTGATGACGAGGCCATCGCCACCGTCGTCGAGCAGCGCAGCGGAGAACGAGAACCGGCCGCCCATGTCGCCGAAGGCGTCGTAGCGGACGACCGACACGTGCCGTAGCGCCATCGCCAGATCGCGTCGCGTTGCGGCGAGCGCCGCCTCGAGCCGCAGGACCTCGTCGCGCAGGTCGGCGAATTCCTCCATCGTGCGGCCCATGACGTCGACGATGGTCTCGCGGCCCTCGCCTGCCTGCAGGAGGGCGTAGGAGCGGTGCAGCTTGCCGAGCCGGGTGAACGCGAGCGCCGCCAGAACCACGCCGACGACGCCGACGACGATGCCGACGAGCGCAACAATCAGCGCGGACTGGGGATCGGAAGTCACAGCCGAAGCGTAGTCGGCCGATGTGGGACCATCTGCGGGTGTCACAACTGCTGGCGGACGTGCTGTCCCGGGGGTCCGCGAGCCTCCTGGGGCTATTCCTCGTGATCGCGACGACCATCAGCCTCATGCGCACCGTGGTCATCCCGCGGGCGCTCCCCTCATACATCAGCGACACC